>CAYQQF010000021.1:0-16534 GCA_964419485.1 uncultured Dethiobacter sp. | reverse complement strand
TTCAAGTTAACTGCACTCCAGGAGGTGAATTGCAATGCCCGGCTATCCCCGCATGCGGGATTTTCCCGAGGCACTCGTAAAAATATTACTAACAATCATGAAAAAGACTCCTGACGGTGGTGCCACTATGGAAGACTTAAAAGACGCCTACCAGGAAACCCGCGGATCAACCCCCAGTAATAAAACCATTTACCGCAGCATCCGCCGCTTAAACTTAATTTTCAACCCTTTGGCTTATGGAGAAAACCCGGAAAAAGTAGAATGTGAAGATAAAGATGACATTGCCGACGATGAAAACGACATGGAAGAATTTAAGCCTGTCATCCGTAGTCGCCGAAAAGGGAAAACCCGCTATCTTTTTAACGGTGAATTGCCCACAAGCAGTATCGATGCCAACAATGCTTTGCTCATGGCCCTGGGGCTCTATTCACAACAGCGCGGCTTGCTGAAAGGTCACTTCGAAACAGCTATCAGAGAGATCCTGCGGGATATGCTGGCCCGGATAAGTGCGTACAATAATGTATTCCGAGAAATAGAGCGACACATCCACGTTTCCGGTTATGGCTCAGCCAATCCCGGCAAGAACGTTACAAAAATTAAAGAAATCATGCGGGCCATCCACCATCGCAAAATAATCCGTATGGAGTATCTCCGTTCTTACGACGGCACACTTACAAAAAGAGAGGTGGAGCCTTACGGGCTAGTATGCAGGCTTAACAACTGGTACCTAATCGCCAATTGCCTGCAACAGCAGAAAGAGCGTGTTTTTTGTTGGACCATACCATACGCCTTGAGGTGGTAGAAGCCAGCACTTTCAAATGGCCTGAAGGTTTTTCTCTGCATGACTATTACGGCAGTGCCTGGGGTGTTCGGACACCTGATGATGAGCAAGGACATATAAAAGAAACTGTCCGGCTGAAGATAGCTAAAGGTATTGCCGAGCGTTTCCGGCTTGTCAGCTTTCATGACTCTCAGCAAACGGAAATGCTCCCGGACGGGGGAGCCATGGTTACCTTTACCGTTAAGGGTGCCAGCGAGATGATTCCCTGGCTTATGAGTTGGGGCGCTGCAGTGGAAGTTTTAGAACCACAATGGCTGCGGGATACTTTTATTTCAAATGTTGAGGAGGTACTGGGGATTTACCATAAAATTGATTGCAAAAAATAAGTTTAGCACAAGGGGGCTGAACGGTTGTTTATTGCAGACATTAAGGGGAAGCTTTCCGTATCGGAGCTTAACAGTGAAGATTTTCTGACATCTTCTGTTTTCTCTGTTTTCAGTTACCTTAATGGACGATGGCTTGAAAAATATTTACAACAGGCCATCAATTTGGATAATAAAAAATTAGACATTTCGATCAACAATCCTGAAATTGACTTCTGGCCCTGGTTTTCCAATAAAGACAGTAAGGCTGAACCAGACCTTGTTGTTTACTCTGGCAATATTGCTGTAATTATAGAAGCAAAAAATTATAAAGGGAAAAGCGGGGAAGGGACTGTTATTGAGGAAGAAACATCAGAAGAAATAATCATCGACCAGCTTTGGAGAGAGTATTTTGTTGGGCTAAATAATATCCTCAGCGCAGGTTACAGAGATTTTTACCTGATCTACCTGACCAGACATCCACAGCTTCCAGTAAATGAGCTGGAGTCTACTATGGGGTTAATAGCAAAGAGCGACCCTGAAGAAGTAACAAGAGCCCGTAGTCGTATCTGCTGGTTAAACTGGCAAAAGGCTGTTCCCATACTTGAAGAAATAGAAATGACCCACCCAAAACAAACTATCGAATCGAAAATATCGAGAGATCTCCTCTTATTTCTGGAAAGAAGGGACCTGGGTGTATTTTCCGGATTTCAATTCTTAGATAATCACAACAACTTTCCTTCTCTGTCAGACGTAATGTTTTTCAGAAAAGCACACAGGCCCTACTGGCAATTTTTCAACGAATACAGCAAGCTTGATCATTTACAAATATTATTCTACAAAAAATTTAACTTGCCCTATTGGGTATTTCTAAACTCCACACAAAGACCAACCTTGTATGGTAATACAATATTTTATGAGGAGGAAATAAGTAAATGAGTGAGAATGGCAAAATAATTAACCAGGCATATGAGATTTTAAAAAGAACCTACAAAGAAATCTATCGTTTGAAAGATGACATTGGAGACCTTCTTGCTGAATATGACGATACCATTAAATACTCTGATGAATACTCCTACAGCCCAAATAATTTATTCCTTAAACCCTATCATGCTTTCTTTTTCAGACAGGATCTTGATCCAATACAGGAAGAAATTTCCATGCGCGCACTGGTAATGATTTGCCTGTTTGACGAACACAGGGATATGTGCCGTGTGAACTTAAAAGATGAGCCTGAGCTGTGGGTAGGCCTACTTGATATTTTTGATGAACAAAAGAATTGTCGAGCTACTTGGGCATATTCACTCCTCTCTACCAATGAAAGGACTTACTATGATAAGGAATTAAAAATCGGAGGAGATATTTTCAATTATTGTTTTACCGATGAAGCAGACGATGGCGAGGAAAATGGCAATAGCTGGAAAGGTAAGTTAGTTGGGTATCCATTGGTTGAAATAACTGATAGAGAAGTAATAAAGGAGAAAATTCTGGACAAGCTGTTTAGCTGAAAGAGAGGTGTTTATCCCCATGAGCATCAACAAAACCAGAGGTATCCTATATACCTTGGCCAGGTTGTTGGGTGATTTCCAGGCTATCTCCAGCGGCAATCCAAAAAAGATGGGCAAGCGGGTGGCCAGGCGAGCCGCCGGCAAAGCCACTGGCCGGGCTTTTAGGAAACTATTTAAGTAATAGAGAGGAGCTTTTGTCTATGAACACCCTGCTTTCAAGTCTGGCAGAAATTTGCAGGCAATATAAATTCACTTCAAAACTGTTATTGGTCAATTCTTATCAAGCGGGACACCACCTCCTGGAAGCCCTTGCCCAATACAGCGTGCCCTGGTTGAATATTACACCTGTTACCCCTGCAGAACTGGCCCTGCAAGCAGCTGCCCAGGCAATTGAAGAAAATAACCTTAAAATGATAAGCGATGGCCAAACGCTTCTTTTCATTGATGAAGTGCTGGATGAGCTGGACACCCGGAAAGAACTCAAATACTTTTCAGAGTTAAAAAATAATGCAGGATTGGCTGCAATACTGAAAAACTCCCTCATGGAATTAAGGATAGCCGGTCTGTCGTCAGAAAACATCAACCCAGATGACTTTGTGGACAAACAAAAAGGCCGGGAAATAAAGCTGCTTCTGGAAGGGTATGAGAAGAGGCTGCAAAGCCATAACCTGCTTGACACAGCCTCACTCTATGTCAAAGCCATGGATAAGCTTGATCGCAGCACACTGCCGGGGCAGGAAAATGAAACGCTCTACATCATTCCCGAACAGCTGGAACTGGGGTTTCTTTCATTTGCTTTTCTGGAAAGGCTTACGGAATCGCAGCGTCTGGTTATTCCTGCCGAGCCTGTAGGCGGCCACTTTAGGCCGGACGGTTTTTATTTCCGGTCTGATCAAAGCCATGAAAAAGAAACGATATTTTCCTGGCTCTATAATGTGGAAAACGCACCTTCTGACAGAAATGATGATGACATAGAAATATTTCAGGCATATGGAACATCCTCCGAGATCAGGGAAGTGTTTCGTCTCCTGAAAAAGGACCGCATCCCTGCAGACACGGCCATGCTCTGTTACACCAGCGGTGAAACTTATCTGCCTCTTGTCTACTCCTTATCCCAGGCTTACAACATCCCCGTTACCTTCGGGGAAGGTATACCTGTTGGTTTTACCAGGCCGGGCAGGCTCTTATTCGGACTGCTCGACTGGATAGAAGAAAACCATGCCGTCTCCAGTTTCTACAGGCTTTTTACTGAAGGTATCTTCAAGGCATCGGCACCCATGATCCTGTCACGCCTGTTACGGCGAGCGGGAATCGGATGGGGCCGGGAGAGATACCTGCCAGCCCTGGAGGCACTGGAGCAGTCTTTCAAAGCAAACCTAACAAAGGCAGAGACAGAAGAGCAGGAACCAAACTCTGCTTATCTGCAAAAGCGACAGGAACAGTTACAAGATCTAAAGGAAATCGTTACCTTTATACTGGACAAGCTTCCCATACCGGATGATCAGGGTTGCATTAATTTTGAGAAACTCTGTAACGGCTTAAGTGAAATTATGCAGCAATACGCCAGGGATAAAGATGCTCTGGATAAAGGAGCCGTCGTAGCTATAATAGAGCAATTGTCCGAGGCTTCACAAAGTATTAGAGAAGATATCACTATACGCCAAGCAGCACAAAGACTCAAAGCGTGGCTGGAAACCATGCGGATTGGGGCTTCCAGCTTTGAGCCCGGGCATCTTCATGTTACCTCCTTTAGCAAGGGTGAATGGTTCCATCGTCCCCATACCTTCCTGATAGGCCTGGATGATGGACATTTTCCCGGCAGCGGCCTGCAGGACCCGGTGCTTCTTGATCAGGAAAGGGCCGCCATAAGCAGGAATTTAAGACTCAGGTCAACTGCACCTACAGAAAATACATACCGTTTAAACCGCTTCCTGGCTTCCCGCAGAGGCAGGATAACCTTAAGCTTTGCTGCCTATAATCCTGTAGAAGGGCGGACCTCATTCCCCGCAGCCGCCCTCCTGCAGGTATACCGGCTGAAAACAGGGGACCCCGGGGCCGATTATTCTCAGTTTATGAATTCACTACCCAAGCCGGCAGCCTTTTTCCCCGAACAGTCCCAAAACGCCCTTTCTGAAGAAGAATGGTGGGCTTCCCTTGTCTTGCATCATGGTAAAATCGGGGATCTGGACAGGGTTAGAAACTGTTACCCCCATCTTCATAAGGGAATGCACGCAGAAGAAACCCGCAGCGGTGAGTATTTCACAAACTATGATGGCAACATTGCTGCTGACCCCGCAGAGTTGGATCCCCGTCTAAACGGGCGTACCCTTTCAGCTACACGGATAGAAGCGTTAGCCGCCTGCCCCTTTGCTTATTTTCTGCGCCATATCCTGAAAGTTGAACCGCCTGATGAACAGGTTTTTGACCCGGGGAAATGGCTTGACCCGCCAACACGGGGTCTTTTATTGCACCAGATATATGCAACCTATCTGCGTAAAACAAGTACAGGATCTACAGTAAACCTGACTGACCGGGACTATCTTGTGGAAACGGCTGAGGAATTAATTTTAGAAACAAAAAAGCAAATACCCCCTCCCAGCCCCGTTGTTTATGAATACGAAAAAAAAGAACTTTTGCAGGGACTGGAAGTGTTTTTGCGTGTTGAAGAAGAGTTGCGTCGGGATGGCAGTTTTCCTTTCTATCTGGAAGTGCCGTTCGGTCTTGGAGCTGAAGAGACGATGCTGGCAGGGTTGGGCCTGGATGAACCGGTTGAAGTGGAGCTTCCCGGTGGGGGTACTGTTTATTTGAGGGGCCGCATTGACCGCATCGACCGTATCAGCCCAGAAGAACCTGTTTTCCGGGTCTGGGATTTCAAAACAGGCAGCACTTACGGTTATGACGAATTGAAATACATAAAACAGGGACAGCAGATCCAGCATTGCCTTTACGGATTGGCCGCAGAGACGTTCCTGCAAAACAAGGAACCGGGAGCACGGATTGATGAGGCAGGTTACATCTTTCCCACCGAAAAAGGAGAAGGGGAACGTTTCTTAAGACAGCAGCACCGGCGCCGGGAGGCTTTGCTGGCGCTGCAAAATATGCTCGATCTTTTAGCCGCAGGCGTGTTTTGTGCCACGCAGGATCAGGGACGCTGTACATATTGTGAATATCAGACTGCCTGCCGTTACCCCTCTTCCGTGGAGTATATTAAGAAAAAGCTTCTTTATACAGGCAATACAGAGCTGGCACCATGGAAGGAGCTGCAGCAATATGACTGAACAAAGACTAAAAGATGCTGCCGCCCGGGAAGCCATCCGCACCCGGCTGGATCAGAACTTTTTAGTAGAGGCAGGTGCCGGCTCCGGTAAAACATCCTGCCTGGTGGACAGGATGGCCGCACTATTGGCAGGTGGCCACTGCCAGCCTGAAAAAATGGCTGCCGTGACCTTTACCCGCAAAGCAGCCGGCGAGCTAAAGGAGAGATTTCAGGTCCTCCTGGAAAGAATGTTCCGGGATGAAAGTGACCCGGTTATTAAACAACGTTTAAGCGAAGCTCTTGGAAAAATGGAGCATACTTTTGTGGGCACCATCCATTCATTTTGCTCACGCCTCTTAAGGGAGCGGCCCGTTGAGGCCGGTGTAACCCCTGACTTTACTGAAATAGAAGGATTGGAGGAACGGCTCCTGTCCGAGATGGCCTGGGAAGAATATTTGCTGGAAGTACGCTTGCTAAAACCACAGGTTATGCAACAACTGAACGAACTGGATCTCTCTCCTATGGATCTGCAAGAAGCCTTCCAGCAACTTATTCGCTATCCTGATGTGGAGATGGTTGGGGAAAAGACTCCCTACCCGGATCTATCAGAAGTAAGAGCAAAGTTGAAGGAATTCTGCCTGCTGGCACAGCGGCACCTCCCTGCAAAACAACATCCCGATGGCTGGGATGGACTCCAGGCAACTGCCAGAAGAGCACTGCGCTGGCAAAAAATGTTTGATTTGCAGCAGGACCGCTACCTGCTGCGCCTGCTGGAAAAGATGGACAAAAATGCCGGCCCTACGTATAAACGCTGGCCAAACAGGGAAGATGCTGAAGCCCTTGCCAAAGCATTTGCAGAATTCCGGGAAAACGAGCTAAAGCCTGCCAGGAAAGCCTGGTTGGAATATCGTCACTTTCATCTTCTTGACTTTATCATCCCTGCCGCAGAACGTTACCATGACCTGCGCATGAGTGAAAACAAGCTCAATTTTCAGGATCTGCTCATGCTGGCAGCAAAACTGCTCAAAAATAATCCCGAAGTCAGGGGTTACTTCCGGGAAAGATACACCCACTTGTTGGTGGATGAATTCCAGGACACGGACCCGATTCAGGCGGAAATAATGTTTTTTCTTACAGGTACTGACCTGCATGAAAAGGACTGGACAAAGCTTACACCTGAACCCGGCTCCCTTTTTGTAGTGGGCGATCCCAAACAGTCTATTTACCGGTTCCGCCGCGCCGATATTCAAATCTATAACCGGGTGAAAGAATTGATTGTTTTTTCAGGAGGCGTAATTCTAAAACTGACCACCAATTTCCGGTCTCTGCCTGGGTTGATTCAGTGGTCAAATCAGGCGTTTACCGAGCTGTTTGCTCCCTATATACCCCCTTATCAAGCAGAGTTTGTTCCCATGGACCATGATCCCAAAAAACAAGCTGGGAACAAAGAAGAGGATGCCGGATGCTGTATATATAAACTAGAGTTGGAAGATGTAAATAAAAACAACCAGGAGCAGATCGCCTGGCAGGATGCCTGCCGTATTGCTGCCTGGATTCAATACTGTTTAAATGGCGGGCTGGCACTGGCTCGCACCGAAGAGGAAAAAGCCAGGGACCTTACGGAGTTGCCCTTGCCCGGAGATTTCCTGTTGCTGTTACGCTATAAAAAATTTATGTCACTTTATGCAAGAGCACTGGAAGGGTGCGGTATCCCCTTTGCCATGTCAGGCGGTGGGGGGATTGACGAATCAGCAGAATTAAAAGAACTGGTTTGTTTGCTGCAGGCTTTGGCTGATCCTGACAACCCCGTACCTCTGGTGGCAACCCTGCGTGGACTTTTCTTTGGCATCAGTGATGATCAACTTTACCGTTTCAAACAATCCGGAGGAAAGTTTTCTTTCCTGCTGGATATACCTGAGGAGAGTGATCAGGAGGTGCAGGATGCTTTTACTCCTGCCTGGGAAATACTGCGACGCTTTTGGCACTTGACCCGCAACCTGCCACCGAGCAGTGCCCTGCAGAAGATTATGGCTGACCTGGGAATTCTGCCCTTGGCCCTTGCGGCCGAATTAGGAAAGGGCCGTGCCGGTTACATGTTGCAGACATTGGAATTACAACGTGACCGGGAAAGTCAGGGTGAGACCAGCTTTAGCAGCGCTGTGGATTTTCTGCTGCGTTTGCTGGAAGACGGGGTGGAAGAAGAACTGGATATTGAAGGAGGCAGCACATCTTCGGTACGGATTATGAATTTGCACAAGGCCAAGGGATTGGAAGCCCCTGTGGTTATCCTGGCCAACCCTGGCCGTGATCCTTCACATGATCCCGATTTACATGTGGTGCGGGATTCTGAGCTGGCACGGGGCTATATGGTTATCCAAAAAAGAGGTTCTTTTGGCAGCCAGACCCTGGCCCTGCCTCCTTGTTGGGATAACTTACAGGAAGAGGAAAATAAATATCAGGAGGCTGAGGAACTGCGCCTTCTCTATGTGGCTGCTACCAGAGCCAAAGAGCTGCTGGTGATCAGTACTTATCCGAAGAAACCGGACAAAAGTCCCTGGTACCCCCTGGAGCAGTTTATGATGGAGAAAGAAAATTTACCTGTTTTGGAACTGCCCGTAGAACAAAAAGATGCCCGGGCAGAACCCATAAAGCTGCCAATGCTGGAGCAGGCCAGGGAGAGTATAGTAATGGAGATGAATGCAATAGCATCCCCCACATTCTCCCGCCAAAGCGCAACAGGGACAGGAAGTGATAAGAAAGCCCCCAAACGAAGCACTCAAGGTCGCGGCACTGCCTGGGGAAATGTCATTCATGCAGCGCTGGAAAATATGATAAAAGATATTCCAAGTGGCAAGCAAGTGATTACGGATTTCGATGAAAAAAGACTGCTTGTTCTATCGAAAAAACTGACCCAACAGCAAGGTGATCCCTCTGTACAGCCAGACGAGGTGCTCCAGGTATTAAAAGAAATTGTTGCCTCACCTTTTTGGCAGAGGGTTTGTGCATCCCCGGAAAGACACACTGAGATTCCCTTCGGCCTGCAGGAAAATGATACCTACACCACGGGAATTGTTGATTTGGCCTTCCGCGAAACAGGCGGCTGGATTCTGGCAGATTACAAAACAGACGCCGTGGAAGACGATGCCCACTTACAGGCCTTGGTAGAGCATTATAAATCCCAGGTTGAGCTTTACCGCTACTGCTGGGAGCAGATTGCCGGAGAAAAGGTCGTGGAAGCCGGACTGTTTTTTACAGATAGAGTTTGTTATATTAAACTATTCGGTTCAGATGGTAGGTTTTAAAAAAGTATAAACAGGGTAAGAAGCACTAAAAGTTTATTATTGCGCTTCTTTGAAATTGGTGCTTAGATAGCATCAAAAAACCAAATTTTGGAGACAAAACTATGCAATCACACCTTAAATCATATGCCTGCGATCCATACCGGAGCAAAGGAAGGAAATACGAAGAAACGGAAGATCCTTACCGGAATAACTATCAAAGGGACCGTGACCGCATCTTATATTCTACAGCTTTCCGTCGCATGCAATATAAAACCCAGGTTTACGTAACGCATGAAGCTGATTTTTACCGCACAAGACTCACCCATACTCTTGAAGTAATGCAACATGCCAGGACGATGGCGAGAATATTACAGACTAACGAAGACCTGGTAGAAGCGATTTCCTTTGCCCATGATTTGGGACATGCCCCTTTCGGACATGGAGGAGAAGAGGAACTAAATAAACTAATGCGTGAGTATGGGGGGTTTGATCATAACCTGCAAAGTTTGCGAATCGTTGATCAGCTTGAACAACGCTATGTTGATTTTGAAGGCCTCAATCTTTGTTATGAAACGAGAGAGGGATTAGCTAAACACGTTACCCATTACGACAGTCCTGAAGTGCATACAGATTTCAAGGAGTTTCCTGGTTCAAGCCTCGAAACCCAGATCGTAAACTGGGCAGACCCGTTGGCTTTTTGTACGCATGACCTTGATGATGCCTTAAATGCAGGTCTTATTAACATTCAGGAACTTGAGGAATACAACATTGGGGTGGTAAACAAAAATATAGAAATACTTGGGCTTAAAAATGCAAAAGGAGAAGCGTTCGAAATCAGGAAGAAATTGTTTATTCGAAATTTAATCGAAGAATTTACCATAAATGTTATAAAAGCTACTCAGGACAATTTACAAAATGTCAAACCTGAATCACCTGATGATCTGCGGGCAATTGATAGTATCGTTGTCATGCATCCAGATATAAAGAAAGACTTTGATCAGTTACGTGATATTTTGTTTTCACGTGTTTACAGGCATCCCAATGTCTTAATTATGGTGGAAAAGGGCAGAAAGATTATCCGTGACTTGTTTGAAGCATTTGTAGATAAGCCACAATTGATGCCCTGGGTGACACAAAGGAAATTCAATGAAGCACATGAAACAAAAAATAAATGGCGAGTCGTCTGTGACTATATTTCAGGAATGACCGATCGTTATGCCATGGAGACGTATTCACGGCTCTTCGAACCGGATGAAAAAGTTATGCAAAGATTAATATAGAAATACTGTATTTTCGCTTAAAACAACTGCTTTCAGGGTAACAATAAGGCGATAATTTGACACGTGCCGGCGGTAATTGTTACGTTGGTAAAAACTGAAAGGCAGGAAAATTAGATGCAAAATCGCTATACAGGAGATGTTGGGGATTTTGGAAAGTACGGATTACTGAGAGCCCTTTGCTCAGATGACGGAAAACGGAAATTAAAATTGGGAGTCAACTGGTACCTTGTTCCTGATATGGGCAATCCCGGTGATGGCGGATTTATAGATTATGTGCAACGTTATTATGGAATATGGGCCGATTAATTTCATTAAAAATTCTTATGATATTTATTTTGATCACCCCTTAGACCTGTATATTGAATTTGATGAATCACAACACTTTAATCAGTTTCGTGCATTTAACTCTGTTGCATTATCCGTCGTTTCCAGGGTTCGAAAAAAAATGGAGACTTAATATTGACGAATACTTGCAATATTGTAAGACGCAGATTGCAAGGCCTGGAACATCAGGTTTTCACAAACTAAACTCAAAGGATCCGCTGTTTTTACCAATTGATAATGAGAACAAACAGGACAACAGACACCGACAACGTGCTTTCCGGGATATGTTGAAAGATTTTCTAGGACTTATTAACTCAAACGGCGTCCTGAGGATCCCTTATCATATTGTGTCAAAGAAAACTGCTCACTTCGATAATCAGGATTTAAAAAAAATTGTTAAATATGTTAAAGAGAAAAAATTAATAGAGGACCTTTTGAAGTAACTTTTTTTTAGTTTCCTGTTTTTAAGTCAATAATATAACAAATTGTTGTTAATTAAAGGACTTATTCCCATCTTTGCAGAAATCATTAGAACTTTGCAAATTGGCCATGAGATTGAAGGGGAATGTTATTATATGCCAAAATATTCATCAACAATAAAAACCAGAGGCTTTCTATTCCATGAAACTAAAAAGGCTTCCGCACTATATTTGCAGGGGCTTTCCGTTGCAGAAATCAGGCAAAAAGCACTGGATGAAAATATATTTCTGCTCAAAACAGAGAACCGCCGCAAAGAAATTGCTGCAACAGTCCTGGAAAGGATTGGCACGCTCGATGACTTTTTGCATAAAAAGCTTGTTTACGGCATCCTGGAAACGGGCAAACAGATCGTGCTCTATTCCATTATGAAAACGGACAGACTCTTTTTTGAATTTATGCAGGAGGTTTATCGGGAGAAGCACCTGTTAAGGGACTACGTAATTGCCGACAGGGATATTAGTGCTTTTTTTTATAGAAAGGCTGAGCAGAGCAATCTGCTTATGTCCTGGACGGACTACACTTTTTACAAGTTGGGTCAGGTATACAAAAGAATCCTGTTAGAATCAGGGCTGGCTAAACGCAGTAAAAGAAGGCTTGAGATTGCCGGGGCAGTCATAGAGCAGGATGTCAAACGGCACATTGTAGAAAGCGGTGACCGGATATATATTGAAGTCATACAGGGAGAAGTTTGAAATGAAAACCATCTATGAAAGGCTTGATAAAATACTCCCCCTGATTATGGACGAGCGATTCAGGGAGAACAAAGGTTTGGGCAACGAGATTGGCTTCTATATCTTTGACTATGATCCCAAAGATGAACTTATTGTCAGGGAACACATTGCCTTTCTCAAACAAAAAGTGAATAATGACAGCACGGAAATTACAATCAGAGAATTTGACCTTTATGAGATGATCCTGGAGATACTCTTCGATAAGGGATACCTGGGAAAAGTATTAACCATGGAAAAGGAAAAAGGGACCTCTGCCATCCTTACACCCCTGAAAAAAACCCTCCGCCTGACCCAGAAAAACGACTTGATTGTTGAACATATCAGGCAAAATACAAAACAAAACGATATTGTGTTTTTAACTGGAGTGGGGAAATCCTGGCCTGTCATCCGTTCCCATTCCATCCTTAACGCCCTGCATGCCGTCATCGAAGATGTTCCTCTAATCATGTTCTACCCGGGAACCTATTCCGGGCAGGACCTGCACCTATTTGATGAGATATCCGACCAGAACTACTATAGAGCTTTCAAGCTGATTGAAAGATAAGGGGGTCTGCAAGTGAAACTCAGAAAAATGTTTTACAAGGATATCGACCGTGATATCAAGGGAGTAATTAAGATCGGGCAGGATGACGACGCCAATGTCTTCCAGGAGCTTGATGAATATGTGGTTACCCGGGAACTGAGCAGACGCTTCAGTACATTTTTTTCAGCTTATAAGGCCAGTATTAACAATTATACGGATAAAATGGGGGTTTGGATATCGGGTTTCTTCGGCAGTGGTAAATCTCATTTTTTAAAGATATTATCATACCTTCTGGCCAATAAAATGATTCACGGGCAAAAGGCCGTATCTTTTTTCGACGATAAAATACAGGATCCCATGGTCCTGGCCGATATGAAAATGGCCGGCGATATCAGCACAGATGTAATATTATTTAATATCGATTCCAAATCCGATACCGACTCCAAGACAAATAAAGAATCCATCCTCAGGGTATTCAATAAGGTTTTCAACGAGCTGCAGGGGTTTTGCGGTTCACTGCCCTGGCTGGCCGAACTGGAAAGGCAGATGCAAAAAGAGGGAACCTACGAATCTTTCCAAAACAAATATGCAGAGTTGTCAGGGAAGTCATGGACAGACTCCCGGGAAGATTATTATTTTGAGGAAGACAGCATTGTTGAAGCCTTGGCTGCGACAACGAAAATGAGCGTAGAATCAGCAAGGCACTGGTATCAGCGGGGAGAAGAAAATTATTCCCTGAGCGTGGAGAAATTTGCTGGCAGGGTCAAAGAATACATCGAGTCCAAGGGCAGAGAACACCACGTCATCTTCCTGGTGGATGAAATGGGCCAGTACATCGGCGACGACGCAGGGCTCATGTTGAACCTGCAGACTGTTGTTGAAGACCTGGGAACTTACTGTGGCGGCAAAGCCTGGGTGCTGGTAACATCGCAGCAGGATATCGATACTGTAACCCGGGTCAAGGGCCAGGACTTTTCAAAAATTCTCGGCAGATTCAACACCCGGCTCAGCCTTTCCAGTGCCAACGTAGACGAGGTTATTAAAAAAAGGATTCTCTATAAAAATGATGTGGGCAGAGAAACCCTGAAACTGCTCTATACAGAGAAGGAAGCGATCCTAAAAAACCTTATTACCTTTTCATCCGATACACCCGAGATGAAAACCTACCAGACAGCAGAAGACTTTATCGAAGTATATCCCTTTGTCCCCTATCAGTTCAGGCTGCTCCAGGCTGTTTTTACTGCCGTCAGGATACATGGCGCCAGCGGGAAACACCTGGCTGAAGGAGAACGTTCCCTTTTAAGCGCTTTTCAGGAAGCGGCCCTGCGGTTTGCAGACCGGGAAGGGGGCGCCCTTATCCCCTTCTCCGCTTTTTACGAAACAATCGAGGCTTTCCTGGATCACAACATCCGCACTGTGATCTTGCACGCAGAGGATAATGAAAGACTCGATGATTCAGATGTAGAGGTGCTGAAACTCTTATTCCTGATTAAATGGGTCAAGGAAATGCCCGCCAACCTGGAAAATTTAGCTACGCTCATGGTCAGGCATATCGACGAAGACATCATTGAATGGAAAAAGCAGATCGAAACATCCCTGGAGAAGCTTCTGAAAGAAACCCTGGTGCAGAAAAACGGCAACGTCTATTTGTTCCTAACCCATGAAGAGCAGGATGTTAACAGGGAGATCAAAAACATACCGGCAGACCTGGGTGAGGTTGTAAAAAACATTGGAGAAGAGATCTTTAGCGGCATGTACAATGAAAAAAAATTCAGGTATAATGTCCGGTATCATTTCGACTTTAACAAGACTATTGATGACCGGAACCTTTCCCTGCAAAAAAATGAGATCGGGGTCAAAATAATTACCCCGTATTTTGATATGGGCAAAGAATTAAGCGAACTGGACTTGAAAATGATGTCGGGCAGGGAAAACAACTTAATCATCAAACTGCCTCCTGATACCACAGCTCTTGAAGAAATGGAGGATATCTATAAGATTCAGACCTACCTGACCCGCAAGGGAGGTGCGGCTGTAACCCCTGAAATTGAAGAAATAAAAATCCGCAAGACGCGGGAAGTAAGTGAAAGAAAAGAAAGGGTTACCGTCCTGCTGATCGAAGCCCTCAAAGAGGCAGACTTTTACGCCAACTCACAGAAAATTAACCTGAAATCCAAAAGCCCTGCAGAGCGGATCAACAACGGACTGAAAACATTAATCGACGGCATCTATAACAAACTCAGCTATATTGACAGTTTTATCGAAAGCAACAAAGAGTTGCAGGATTTTTTACAGGATGATAATGCCCAGTTGACGCTGGGAGGCGATGATGATCTCCCGAATAAACTGGCCCTGGATGAGGTTGGCAATCACATTGAAAAAAGCACCCAGCGGAATATCCCCGTAACCATGAAGAGCCTGCTGGATTTATACACAAAAGCACCGTACGGCTGGTTGGAGAATGATATCCGCGGGCTCGTGCTCAGGCTCTTTAAATCCCAGGAAATCAAGCTGCAGTTGTCCGGTGAATATCTAAGCCCAACCGATAAGGACCTGGTGCAATATACAATCAAAAAAGATTATACAGACAGGCTTATCATCAAAAAAAGGACGAAAACACCGGAAAAGCTGCTGCAAAATGCCCGCAAGCTGATTAAAGAAGTGTTTAACGTAGCGGCTGTTCCTGACGATGAAGACGGTTTAATGCAGCGTTTTAAAGAGCTGTCCAGGGATGAGCTTGGTGAAATTAAGGAACTGCTGGTTCACTACAAGAACGAAGATTACCCGGATAAAAAAGTTTTGGAAGAGGGTAAGGCCCTGTTTGAGGAGATTTTTGAAATCAAGGATGTGCTGCAGTTTTATGAAAAACTATCGGAACTAAAAGAAGAACTGCTGGATTATGAAGAAAACATTATTGATGTAAAAAACTTTTTTAAAAATCAACAGGGGTATTTTGACCGGGCACTCCAAAACATGGATATCTACGAAAAAAATAAATCCTACGTGCTGGACAACGAAACCATCCAAACAGTAAAAGAGGTTCAAGATATCATTTATGCTGCCAAACCTTATACCAAAATATCAAAACTACCCGAGTTGCTGGATGATTTCAGAAGCAAATTCGTCAAGCTCCTGGAAAAAGAAATTGAGCCGGTAAGGAGCGTTATTGAAAGCGATCGGAAAAAAGTAATGGAAGAGTTGGAGAAGCATTCCTTTAAAGATGAACTTTTTTCAAAGTTCCATGACAGTTTTAAAGACCTGCTGGAACGGCTGGAGGCCTGCAATGATTTCTATCAAGCCATCGCCATGAAAGAAGAGTCAGACCGCTTGAAGCTGCGCTGCTTTGACCATATTGAAAAGATAAGACAGGAGAAAGAAAGGGAGAAGCAGGGGCACGAAAAAGTAAAAA
Organism: uncultured Dethiobacter sp.; assembly: GCA_964419485.1. Classification (GTDB taxonomy): domain Bacteria; phylum Bacillota; class Dethiobacteria; order DTU022; family UBA8154; genus DUNV01. The sequence goes on along the minus strand of CAYQQF010000021.1, from coordinate 599 downwards.
CTCCACCCAAAAAAGTGGTAACCGTCAGTATTGCAAACATCTTTCATGGCGCAAGGACATTAGAATCCAGGGAAGATGTGGAACAGTTACTTAATTATCTGAGGCAGCAACTGCTCAGCGAACTGCAGGAAAATACAAGGGTAAAGCTTATTTAAAGGTTGGGGAGGCATTGCAGTGAATAAATCGGCCTTGAAAAACTTTGCCGTGCGGGCAAGAAGAAGACTTATTGAGGAAGTAACACAAAAAGCTTACGAAGCAGGTATTACAAAAGATAAGATCCACGATATTGAAACCTTTGAAGGTGGCTTTAAAGTTAAAGACAGGGAGAACGGCAAAGTTTTCAAGAAATATGAAATCAAGCAAAGGGAAAAGCTGCTTGAGAAAATAAATGAAAAGGGATTTGACCAGGTCATGGAAGAGGTAGCCTACACCTGGTTTAACCGTTTCATTGCCCTGCGGTTTATGGAGATAAATAATTATCTCCCCACGGAAGTAAGGGTTCTTTCTTCGCTGCAGCCCGGGAAAAAAGAGCCTGACATCATCCGCGAAGCCTTGAACATTGACCTGGATGTAGACAGGGAGATAGTTTTCCGTCTCCA
>CAYQQF010000020.1:0-16595 GCA_964419485.1 uncultured Dethiobacter sp. | reverse complement strand
TGGATGTAGCCAGGTTAAACTTTTCACATGGAAAAATTGAAGAACATCTGCAGCGGATTAATCTGCTTCGTCTTGTTAGCCGTCAAAGGGGAAAAAGAGTCGGTATTCTCGTTGATACACGCGGCCCTGAAGTAAGGATAAAAACTTTTGCCCGCAATGAGGAACAGCTCAAAGAGGGAGATATATTTATATTAACAACGGAGGATGTCCCGGGTGATCAACGGAGGGTTGCCGTAAATTATCAGGATCTTCCCCGGGATTTGCTTCCAGGAGCCCGTGTACTCATAGATGACGGGCTGATCGAGCTTCGTGTAGAAGAAGTGACACCAGTAGAAGTCCGGACAGTGGTATTGCACGGCGGAGTAATTTCTTCCCGCAAGAGTATCAATCTTCCCGGAATTTCTGTTAACCTTCCATCCCTTTCACCCGGGGATATCAAGGATATTAAGTCTGCCCTTGAGTATGACGTCGATTTTATCGCTGCGTCTTTTGTCCGTAAAGCCGGCGATATCATTGCCATCAAACGCCTGGTAGAAAAGTACGGAAAAGATGTAAAAATAATCGCCAAGATAGAGAACCTTGAAGGTATTGAAAATTTTGATGAGATCCTTGAGATTGCCGATGGAATTATGGTTGCCCGGGGCGATATGGGGGTTGAGATTCCTATTGAGGATGTTCCCCAGGTTCAGAAAAAATTTATTGCCGCGTGCAACCGTGCCGGTAAGCCTGTTATTACAGCTACGCAAATGCTTGATTCCATGATCCGGCACCCCAGGCCAACCAGGGCCGAGGCGAGTGATGTTGCCAATGCTATTTTTGACGGAACGGATGCAGTAATGCTTTCCGGTGAAACGGCTGTTGGTTCTTTCCCTGTGGATGCTGTGAAAATCATGGCGCGTATTGCCCGGAGAACGGAAGAAGCATTAGAATACCGTACAATGCTCAATTATTATCAACAGGATACCCGGAAAACTATAACCGATGCTATTAGCTATGCGACCTGCCGTGCGGTCTATGACCTTAACGCTGCGGTTATCATTTCCGCCACTCGCTCGGGGTATACGGCTCGCATGGTTTCCAAATTTAAGCCAAAGGCTCCCATCATAGCCGTGACACCCAGTGAAAAAGTTGCTTCTGCTTTGACTTTAACCTGGGGGGTTTACCCCCTGTTGGCTCCCACTGCCGACCACAGCGATGAGATTTTTAATACTGCAGTAAAGGCAGCTTTGGAGGCGGGTTTAATTAAGGGCGGTGAACTGGTGGCCCTTACCGCAGGAGTACCGGTTGGGGTTCCGGGGACGACAAATTTTATGCGCATCGATACCGTAGGGGAAATAATCGTACGCGGGCAGGGTGTGGGGAAATATTCCATAACTGCTCCCGTTCATTTTGCTCAAAACCTGCAACAAGCTTTAGAGATCAAAGAAGGTGAGATCCTGGTCACATTTTTTACTGATAAAGAATTTCTTCCGGCAATGAAGAAAGCCAGTGCCATTATTACCGAAACAGGAGGCTTGACTTCCCACGCGGCAGTTGTTGGCCTGGAGTTTGGCATCCCTGTGATCGTCGGCGCTGAAGGTGCGACCGGCATTTTAACTGCAGGACAACTGGTTACTGTGGATGCAGCCAGGGGGCTTGTTTATCGGGGACGGGCAGCGGTCTTTTAGTTAATAGTTAGAGAGGTTTTTACCGGAGGTGATAAAAATGAAACAAAACGAGACGGTCTTAAGGGTTCGCTACAAGGATACCGATCAAATGGGTGTAGTATATTATGCCAATTATTTTGTCTGGTTCGAGGTCGGACGGTCAGAGTTGATGCGAGCTCTTGGATTGACTTACAAGCAGCTGGAACAAAATAATATTTTTCTTCCTGTGATAGAAGCTTATTGCAAGTATAAGAATCCGGCCCGTTATGATGATCAGATTCGTGTGGTGACGACATTAAAGTTTCTGCAGGATGTAAAGCTGGGGTTTCAATATGAGATCTTCCATATGGAGAAAGAAATCCTGCTTGTTCATGGTGAGACAACACATGCCTTTGTAAACAAAGGTGGCAAACCGGTTGTCCTGCGCAAGCAAAACCCGTTTTTATGGAGAATATTAAGGGATAAGCTTCCTGAAGCATAAGAACCATAGTAAAAAAGCGGGGGGATGAATGATCATGTTGAAGAAAAAAACAGGCATTGTCTATCATGAAGATTTTCTTTTGCATACCAATCACTACCATCCGGAATGCAAAAACCGGCTGGAAGCAATTATGGATAAGCTGGAAAAAGAGGATATGCTGGACAAGCTTGAGCTTATCGTTCCCGAAACGAAAGCTTCTGTAAAAACTATAGCCATGGTTCATAATGAAAGGTATATCGGGGAAGTGGAACAATCATGCCTGGCAGGTTTAGATGGGCTGGATATGGATACATACCTGACGGCCAAAACTTACGAAGTGGCCAGGCTCGCGGTTCAGGGGGGGCTGGAAGCAGTAAAAAACGTGATGAACGGCCGGCTGGAAAAGGTATTCGCCCTGCTCAGGCCTCCCGGTCACCATGCTGAGCCGGACCGGGGGATGGGTTTTTGTATTTTTAACAACATTGCTATTGCCTCCCGGTTTTTGCAGAAGGAATACGGTTTACAAAGAATTATGATTGTAGACTGGGATGTACATCACGGTAATGGTACGCAGCGTGTTTTTGAGAATGATCCGGGAGTCCTTTATTTTTCTGTTCATCAGAGCCCTGCCTTTCCTGGAACAGGCAGCCTGAAGGAGGTAGGAAAAGGAGCCGGAAAAGGCTACACTATCAATGTACCTCTGCGTCCCGGGTGCGGTGACAGTGAATACATGGCTCTTTTCCAGGAAATAGTGCTTCCTGTTATGAGCTCTTACCGTCCGGAAATACTGCTTATTTCTGCCGGCCAGGATGCCTATACAGGTGATCCCCTGGCTTCCATGAAACTTTCCCTGCAGGGTTATACCCGGATGACCGAGCTTCTGCTCCAGGGAGCAGAGCGGCATACCGGCGGGAAAATGGTCTTTTTCCTGGAAGGGGGCTATAACTCTAAAGGGTTGGCTTCAATAGTGTACAATGTCCTTAACGTACTGGCGGGTCTAAATCTTCCCTTTGAAGAAGAAAACCCGTTAGGCAGAGGCGGTTACGGGGCGGATATAGTTCGTAATGTCCGCAATATCCACAAAGAGTTTTGGCCGGCGTTGAAATAGTTTAATGTTTAAGCATAATCAATCCTGTGATCATCTTTGGATAAAAATATGTGGATTTTTGGGGCATACGGATTCCTTTCTCAGCCAGGTCAATAATTTTTTCCATAGGCGGTCTGTTCAGATAAAAAACATAAAGCGCTTTATTGCTGTCAACAAATTCTTTTGCATCCCACTCGTCTTTCAAGTAAATGAGACCGGACTGATTTTTCCTTTCCGCCTCTCCCAGGCCCAAGATTGATCCCAATATCAGTTCATGCAGAACGAAGGTATCGAGCAGGGGAAAAGAAAGATTTTGTAAATTTTTCAGCTTTAGTTTATAAAGCTTTCCTTCGCTGGTATAAAGCAGAAGAGAAAGTTCTTTCGCCTGTGTGGAAGTTGTCGTGCTTTCCAGCACGGACTGAAGTTGTTCCCTGTTCTGCGGCCTGGGAAGTTCACTGAGATTGAAGTTTTTCTGCAGTTTAGAAAGCAGGGTTCCCGTTTCTATCTTACTTTGTGCCACCAGGCGATGAGTCGGAAAAGACAGCAGCCCTTCATCATAAATGTTTACCAGGGCCATGAGAACATGATTAAACTTTTTCGAGTCCCCCGACTCTTTTCTTTTTTGTAAATAAAATTGCAAAGCTGTTTCATAACGGTGATGACCGTCGGCAATAAATATTTTCTTGTTTTTAAAAAAATCCTGTACTGCAGAGATTATCTTTGGTTCAGTCGCGGCCCAGACCCTGTGAGTTTGACCGTCGTCGTCGGTAAAGTTGATAACGGGATTAATTTTTTCTTTGAGAATACTCCCCAGGTTGTCTATAAACATATCTTTGTCACGATACAGGCCGAAAATAGGACTAAAATTTGCTTCGCAGCAGTTGATTAATTTGAGCCTGTCCTCTTTAGGTTTGTCCATGGTTTCTTCGTGCGGGATTATGTTTCCTTCCTGAAAAGGCGAGAGTTCAACCCCGCAAAATAATCCCCTGCGAAGATATTTTTTATCCCCGCAAGTAAAATGTTGATCATAAAAATATATGGCCGGTGTTTCTTCCCGGTATAAAATGTCCTTTTCCAGCCATTCTTGAAAAGTACTGGCCGCCCGGGTGTATTTATTATAAAAAATATTATCATCAGGCAGGGATTTGCTATATTCCAGGCGTATTACATTATAAGAACTTTTTTCGTAGTACTTTTCCTGCAGTTTCGGGTCAATAACATCATAGGGCGGTGTAATCATGCTGGAATAATCCAGCCCTGCCCCTGGTGATAAACGTATACCTTGAATCGGTGTGATGTTTGTCATCTCCAAACCTCCGAATTAATTGCTCACTTTATTTCCGATCATTCACATTCTATGGAGATTTTATTATAATTATCGTCAAAAGACAAGTAGACTTGTTTTTGTTTCCAAATAATCTTTTAAGAAAGGGGGAAATAAGATGTCAATTGATACAGAAAAGATCAATAAACGAATGGAAACCCTGGCAAAAAACTTGCCTTTTTCCCTGCTAAACGAAGAACAGTTAAAAAAGCTTGCCGTTTCTCTGAAAGAAGAGATCTTCCTGCCCGGGGCTTTTCTTGTCAAACAAGGGGAATCGACAAAACATGTCCTTTTTTTCATTATACAGGGAAAAGTCGAAATTTATGTCACCGATAAAAACGGCAAGGAGACGAATATCACTTTTCGAGGTCCGGCAGATTTTATAGGCGAAACTGTTTTTCTTGCCAAAGAGGATTTCCCCACATCCGCCAGGGCTGTTGAAGAGACCTACTGTTATCTGCTTTCTCCTCGTGTCACCTCGGAAATTTATGAAGAAAGCGGCGAATTTGCTGCTTATATTGCTCGCATGTTGATAGATCGGCTGCGCGTTCTGTATCAAAAGTTTTCTGAAGAGGATGAAGGGCAGGCCGGTGGAGGGTTCAGCAAACGTCTTGAAGATATTATGGTTACAGAGGTAATTACGTGCAAGCCGGGCGACAGTGTCAGGCAAATCGCCACCTTGATGGACTCTAATAATGTCAGTTCAGTGATTGTAGTGGATAGCAATGATAAAGCTCTGGGTATTATTACGGAAAGCGATCTGGTTTCAAGGATTCTTCGCAAGAGAAATTTGGAAAGCAATATTTCCTTAACAGCCAAACAGTTAATGACAACCGGGCTGATTTCCCTGAAACAGTATGATTTCTCCTACCATGCTTTGTTGCTAATGGTCAAACACCGAATTAAGCATGTCATAGTTCTCGATGAAGGAGACAAACTTCAGGGGATTGTCTCTATGCGGGAGCTGATGAAGTCAAGGAAAACGGGTTCTTTTGCTATTGTAAATGATATTGAAGCGGTAAAAACTATTGATGCGCTGGTCAAACTCCGCCCGGAAGTGGATCAAGTTTTACAGGCCTTACTGGTGGAAAGAGCCTCCGTCAAGGAGATAACCTCACTAATTACGGAATTTTATGACCGCATTACCCGTAAAGTAATTGTGATTGCGGAGAAAGCCATGATTAAAGAAGGATACGGTCCTCCTCCGGTAGATTATTGCTGGATTACTATGGGCAGCAGCGGGCGAAAAGAACAATTTGCCCGTACAGACCAGGATAACGGTATTATTTTTGCAGATGTAGACGAGGCAAGGGAAGAAGAAGTAAAAAAATATTTTTTGACTCTGGGCGACAAAGTGGTTCGCGGTCTGGAAAAGTATGGTTTTAAACTTTGTAATGGAAAAGTTATGGCCAATAATGAGGCATGGTGTCATTCACTTAACGGCTGGCGTAAACTTTTTGATGGTTGGATTACACATTTGTCTGATAATGTGCGCTTAATGACCATTTTCCTGGATTTTCGTCACGTATACGGTCAAGCAAGCCTTTATACTCATTTACGCAAATTTGTCGCTCTTAAAACCCGGGACTCTACCAAGATTCTTTTTTTCCTTGTTAAAGACAACCTCAGCAAACAGCTTCCCCTGGGCCTTTTTCGCCAGATTCAAACAGAGCGCAGTGGAGAACACCGCAATCAGCTGAACCTGAAAATAGCAGCCTGTATACATATTGTTGATTGTTTACGTGTTTTTGCCCTTAAGGAGGGTATTCTTGTAACGAATACCTTTGAAAGATTGGATGAACTGGGAAAAAGTAAGGTGTTCAACGAGAAGGTTGTCGAGCAATTCAGAGCCGCTTACGAAACTTTAATGATGTTGCGGATACGTGATGCCATGGCCAAAATGCAAAAGGGAGAAATACCTGATAATTATATTGATCCCAGAAAATTGACTAACCGTGAATATTCCCAACTAAGGGAATCGTTACTCGCTGTTAGCCGGCTTCAGGGGATAACCGAAAACATTTTCCGCATTGTTCCCTGATATTAAAAATGTTTTAACATGCCTGGTGAATCGTTGTTTAGTTTATGAAAATCAGTGAACAAGACCAGTTCTTCCAGGCTGTTTATCCCTTTTGCTTTTAATGCCTGCAATAGATTGAGAAATAACTGAGCGGTGGCCAGAGAGTCGCCCAGAGACGTATGCCTGCCTATTATCTCCACATTATATTTTTCGGCGAGGCTTTCCAGGGAATAATGATTTATGTGAGGAAACAGGCTTTTTGACAGGAGATATGTATCAACAACCGGGTTTACAATACGCAGCGGTGTAAATCGGCAAAGTTCTATGTTGATAAACGACAGGTCAAAGGCTGCACAATGAGCAACAAGTATCCTGTTGCCGATAAAATCTAAAAAGCGCTGCAGGACCTGGAGAAACGTCGGTTTTCCCGAAACAAGTGCGTTGTTAATTCCTGTCAGCTCGGCGATTGCTGGAGGAATGGAACGTAAAGGATTGACCAGCTCATTAAAAAATAAATTTTCTTGTAATTTCCCATTTTCAATCATTACCCCGCTCAGAGAAATGACACGATCTCCCTGCAGAGGGTACAGGCCTGTCGTTTCGGTATCAAAGACAACATAGGATGCTTCATGGATATTCTGGTTCCAATCTATTTGCTTTTGTATTGTATTAATTTTCTCGATAATTTGTTCTATAATTTCTTTTTGTTCCCCGGGGAACGGTTTGTATCCCGGCAGAAAAGATCTGCCGGAAGGCAGTACAAAGGGAAGAATCTTACCCAGAATGTCGACTATTCTGTAAGATAAAGGACAAGAGAAGTGTGCTTTTTTATTAAGATTGTCGCAATTGGATTTATAATAATAGCGAATGTCCATGGCTTGATCTCCATTCATTGACGCATATTTTTTAATAAATATAAAATTTATTTAATTGGTAATCATCATTGTACTAAAAAAAATACAAAAAGACAAGAGAAATAAGTAAACTTAAGGATTTTCTGGATCAGTCTTGAATGGAGAAGAAACTTCACCCGGGTCACCGGCTTTTCCCAGATTATTACGGTTAATTTCCCAATGGATCAGAATGGTAAAAATAGAACGAAGGGCGATAACTGCCGCCAGAACTATAATTTCATCCAGATCCCGGTTGATTACGGTGCGGAGTATTTCCGCTCCCAGGAACAGCTCCAGCCCAAAAGCAAGATAACTGGCCAGGGTCAGTCTGACCTTTTGTCCGTCCCTGGTTGTTTAATAAAATAATAAAAAGCTGCACTGGATGAATAGATAATAATTGTGGCCCCATATATCTCCAGAAGTAAGGTAAAGTAGAAAAGCAGGTCTATAATATATTTTTCAACACCAATACCGGGGTTCATTGTGTCAGCCCTTCCCGGAATATTGTGCGACAAAACTGCTGGTAGAGATATACACCTTTAGTATACTATTCCAAGCCTTTACATTTTTATACAAGGGGGGGGTAATGGATGGGAAAATATGAAAAGAGGAAAAAAAGGGCCAATGAGCTTGACGGAAAAACCTGGGTCAGATACAGTATAAGTGTTTGGAATGATTTGCAGAAAAGTTTTCGGGAAAGGGGGTTGCATCACCCGGCTCTGTTTCCTGTGACCCTGGTGGAGAGAATTCTAAGGCTGTTTTCCCACAAGGACGATCTGGTTCTTGACCCTTTTATGGGAAGCGGAAGCACTCTAATCGGAGCGGCTCGGCTGGGGAGAAAGGCGATTGGCCTGGAAATCTCCGGGGAGTATACGGCCCTTTTCAAAAAACGCCTGCAGGAAGAAAATTTATCTCCAGCCGAAATAAAGGCCTTTCAAGATGATGCCCGCAGAATTAAAAAATATGTGGGAAAGGGGTCGCTGGACCTGTGCCTGACTTCTCCCCCTTACTGGAATATCTTGAAAGAAAAGCGTACTGCGGATCATAAATCAGTACGAAATTATGGCGACAGCTGTGATGACTTAGGGAATATTTCAGAATATCCGCTTTTCCTGGAAGCGATAAAAGAAATTTTCTTTCAAGTGTTCCAGGCCTTAAAGGATGGCGGATATTGTATCCTGATAGTGATGGATCTTCGTAAAAAGGACAAATTCTATCCGCTGCATATGGATCTGACGGAGATAATGACTTCCCTGGGCTTTTTTCTGGACGATATTGTCATCTGGGACCGGAGGACAGAATATAACCGGCTTCGGCCGCTGGGTTACCCGTATGTTTTCCGCATTAATAAAGTTCATGAATATATACTTATTTTTAGGAAGCCCGTCATTGGAAAGGGATGAGGCAGTATGAAAAGGGAAAAAATAAACTACGATTTTTCAAAAATGAAGGAGCTTTTCCAGAGGACGGAACACTTAAATTACTTTGCCCTTGAAAGAATGGAGACCGTGTTATACCTGCTTAGAGATAAAGAAAAATATCATTGTCCGGCACACTGCAATAAATGTTGCTACGGTTCCATTCTCATGTCTTACACTGAATTTACCTTCATAATGCTCTACATTCAACAGAATTGGGCAGCAGAAAAAACAGGTGATTTGTTTCAGGAAAGGGTCGGTCTTCTTCAGAATGAGGAGTCACTGCTCTGTCCCTTTCTTCAAGAGGATGCCAACTCCAGGCATTGCCTGATCTATCCTGCCAGACCATTAATATGCCGGGTTTTTGGAACGACAGCTTCTCCCTGTGAACAGCCGGTTACTTCTTCTCATCTGGAAGATGAGCTTTTTTATCAGGCTTATGATCTTCTCTATTACAGCAGCAACCGTTTAATTGCCCTGGACCTCGATCCGGAATGGTCGGTTTACGAAGCTCCTTTTGCTTTGTGGTGCCTTGCCGACGATGGCCCTGAAAGTCGCAGTTTCCTCCGTTCTTTTATTGAAGAAAGCGGAGATTCATTCCGGGCGGTTCTTTATGATCAGAAAGAAAAAACATTTTTTTATTATTCCGGCGGGAAAAAGGAGATTTTGCAAACTTAAAAAGGCTTGTTAACGGGGGCGCGGTATGCTTCGTTTTATAAAATAGTTACAGTCTGCAAAGTTGAATTCCACTCAACGTTTGCGCCCAGGTATTCGCCCGTATAACGCACCGGGATCATTGTCCTCCCGCTGTTAATAACCGGCAAGGTATCCATCTGCATTTCTTCGCCGTTTACTGTGGCCAGGGTGCTGTCCACCTGAAAAACGATGGTGGTCTCTTTTTTATTGATGGTGACTGTTCTCTGGTCCGGGTTCCACTGCACGTTTGCACCCAGGGTTTCGGCAATTCCCCGTAAAGGTACCATCAGACGATTGTTCGTGTCGATAAAGGGAGGCACGTCGGAAACAAGAGGACGACCGCCGACCAGGATTGTAATCCCCGGATTATAGTTTGGCAGAAGATATTTTTCTCTTTCCTCCTTAAACTGCCGGAGAGCAGGGGCATATTGTGCTTCAATTTGCACAGGATGCAGCCGTTGCTCCAGGTACTGGCCGATCTTATTTGTTCCCATAATCTTGTCAAACATGACGATCGTGCTTCCGCTCTTGGGAACGTGGAAATTCCCTTGAAGAAAGGCCGTAGCCAGAGCATGGATGCCTGTTTTAGCAGGGTTAAAGGTATGATAATCCTCAATGCTCAAGCGGGCCCCTCCTGCGTTTCCTCTCTGCTCGGGGATAAAGGTCACTCCGGGAAGGCCGGACTGGTTAAGAGCGGCGGCATACTGTACGGCATCAAGCTCCTTTCCTCCGATCCATTTGAACTGGTCGGCCTGGAAAACACCTGTCCCTTCTCCCAATCCGGTGGCCATATAGCCAAAAACAGATTGCAGATCCGGGATGTTGGGAGATGTGGCTATCCAGGGGAGGCCAGTGTCCGAGTAGATCATCGTTCTTTTATAGCCCTCCATAGGGATAACCGTCAGATCGGCGCCAATTTTACGATTAAAGAAAAGGGCGAGTTCTCCTGCTGTCATTCCATGTGCTTTCGGGATGTTGTCAATACCCACGAAAGATTGGTAGGGGTCCTCCAGAACAGGTCCTTCTACAATCATCCCTCCCAGGGGATTGGGACGGTCCAGCACAATGATTGGTTTATTATATTTTTGAGCTGCTATCATACAATAATTTAAGGTGGAGATATATGTATATGTCCGCGCTCCGATATCCTGGATATCATAAAGAAGAAGATCTACATCTTCAAGCATGGAAGCGGTGGGCATTCTGGTCGCTCCGTACAGGCTGTATACGGGGATACCCAGTGCCGGGTGAAGATATGTTTCGATGTATTCTCCTGCTTTGGCTTTGCCGTCAATACCGTGTTCAGGGCCATAGAGGACTGTCAGATTAACAGACTCATTCTCCCAGAGAACATCGATCGTACTGATGCCGCGGCTGTTTACGCCGCTTTGATTAGTGACCAGGCCGATTTTCTTACCGCTGAGAAGATGTAAGTGCCTGTTAACTAATACCTCGTTTCCCAGTTTTATGACGGGAACTTCAGAAGCTTGAACCAGGCCGGAAAAGAGCATACTTACGGTCAAAAATAGAAGCAGTGCAACAATTACTTTTTTCACTAATATATCCCTCCTGATATTTAGAAGCAATTATAATGTCTCAATTGTTATAACGATCAATATGTCTTTTTGTTCCTTATTTCTTTAAAAAAATAACGGATATTAAAAAAATAGTGTCTGTATATCTTGAATTTTCCCTGAAATATTTGTACTCTATATTTTAAGGAATAAGAAGGGAGCAAGTTATGATCGGAGCTATTGCCGGGGATATTATCGGGTCCGTCTATGAAAGAAAAAATGTGAAAAGAACAGATTTTACGCTATTTACCCCCCGTTCAAGGTTTACGGATGATACGGTACTGACGATAGCGGTTGCCGATTCGATCATGAATGGAAAGGATTATGCACTTACGGTCAAAGAATATGGGCGCAGATATCCAAACGCCGGTTACGGAGGAATTTTTTATCAATGGCTTTTTTCTGATAACCTGGCACCCTATAATAGTTTCGGCAACGGTTCGGCTATGCGCGTAAGCCCTGTTGGGTTTGCCTTTCATACGTTGCCGGATGTTTTAGAAGAAGCGAAAAAAAGTGCCTGTATTACGCATAATCACCCGGAAGGTATCAAAGGCGCACAGGCAACAGCCGCGGCAGTATTTCTTGCAGGAAAAGGAGCTTCAAAAGTTGAATTAAAAGAGTATATCGCGGAAACGTTTGGTTACAACATGGAGCAGACTCTGGATGAAATTCGGCCCCATTACAGCTTTGATGTTACCTGCCAGGGTTCAGTGCCCCAGGCTATTATTGCTTTCCTGGAGTCCAATGATTATGAGGATGCTGTTCGAAAAGCGGTCTCTCTGGGCGGGGACAGTGATACCATGGCCTGTATTGCGGGAGGCATCGCCCAGGCATATTACAAAAAAATACCCGGGTTTATTATTGCCGAGGCCCGAAAACGACTGGACGGAAGGATGCTGCAAATTCTTGACTGTTTTAACGAGTATGCCGGTATTAAGTATTAAGGTTTGGGGGTTAAAATGAACAAATATATGAAGGCCGCCTATGATGAGGCTTATAAAAATATCGACGGCAGTGAAGGCGGACCCTTTGGTGCTGTTATTGTCAAAGAAGGCGAGATAATAGCCTCAGCACATAATCAAGTGCTTGTCACCAATGATCCAACCATGCATGCGGAAATTATTGCCATCCGTGCCGCGTCGCAAAAACTCGGCCGGTTTATCCTTGATGACTGCGAAATTTACACAACTTGCGAACCATGTCCAATGTGTTTGGCCGCTATTATCTGGGCAAGAATACCCAAAGTCTATTTTGGCGCCAACCGGATGGACGCCGAGGCGGTCGGCTTTGATGATAACCACATCTACGAGTATATCAAGGGGACAGCCGGGCAAGAAATGATTTCCCTCCAGATTTTAGATCATAAAGAGTGCGTGGATTTGTTTAATAAATGGATGGGAAAAAGCGATAAAAAGATGTACTGACCCTGACAATATAAAAACCGATTACTTTTTAAATAAGCCTGCCCGGAGAGGGTTCTTTTTTGCGGCGGTGACGATCTCTACCCGGAATCCTTTGCGGCTTTGCCGTACTGTAGCCGCCAGAAAGCTGAAGAAAATTGCCGACCAGATGCCAACAGTAAAGGTAAGGCCTGCGAAAATTCTTGGAAGCGGCGGCCACAGCAGCGGCCGGCTCAGTGTATAGAGGATAAAGAAAATGGTATCCGGAAATCCCAGGCTAAAAGAAAGAGGAGGCAGTTTCTGCAGTATATCCAGAAGCTCCGGCGGAGGGAAAATAAATAACAGGCCCAAGGCCATCAAAGCTATAAAAAGCATGTTGACCAGATACATAAATAAAGATGCCCCCGGCGATATTCGTTGTTGGGGGCTGTCTGGATTGTAGCGGCAGTTGTTTATGGAGTAATACAGCCCGATAGAGCTGGCACCAAGGGTAATAAAGACGGCTCCCAGTGCCGCAGATAGAATAATAGCAGGCGAAAGGCCGACGGCCAGTGCAGTTCCTGCCAGCAGTGCCTCCATAAGAATCAGAGATGGAAGAACGGCTGCCAGCAGTTTGCCCCATACCACCGGCCAGCCGGCAAGGGGGGCGCTGTTGAGGACCCACTCCGATTCACCTTCACGGCCAAAGGACTGCAGAGCCATATTCCCGCTGAACATTATACTGTAGATAATTACAATTGTAATAACAGTTGTTCTGGTTGAATCTCCCGGCAAAAAGAGGAATTGCCCCACAAAGAAGAGCATAATGATCAGGGGAGTCAAATAGCCAAACCACTCACGTGTATCCCTTTTCAAGTAAAGCAGGTCTTTTTTGCTTACGGACCACATCCCGGACCATAATGATGCAGCTGCACCGTTCTTTTCGTTTACTGCCGGTAAAAAAATATTTTCGGGTTGCTTAAAGTATGAAACCGGGTTGAACCGGACCTGTCGTTTTTTCCGGCGGTATCTTCCCTCTCCCTGGTTAAGAGAAATCCAACCCCGCTGGAACCCCTGTTTTACCAATAAAAAGGATACGGAAAAAAGTGCGGCGCCCAACACCAGCAGCAGCAGGCTCCAGCCCAGGGCGGCTAAAAGGTTGCCGGAAGCGCCGTGCATCAGGGCCAGGGATCCCCAGCCCCAGGGGAAAAAGTCCATTACCTGCAGCAAATGCTGCCGGCCGGCCAGCCAGGAACCGATGTCCAGTTGCCCTCCGCTGGAACCGACCAGGTTTGGAATTTGAAAGACAAGGGCTAAAACAATTCCTGCCACACCGCCCAGTATGCCTATGGCTTCCCGGCTGCGATGGGGAGGCACCAGACGCATTACCAGCAGGTTCAGCAACTCTGCCAGGGCAGTGCCGATAGTCCACAGGCCGAGACCGGCTATAAACACCCACAGATAAAAAAACGGTCCGGCACCGAAAAGTAAACCGTAAAACACGCCAGGCACAAATACGAACAAAAAAGTAGTCAAAAAATTTCCGCCGGCCACAACCAGCGATTTAACGGCAAAGACTGCCCCGGTGGAAACCGGCGCCATGAACAACAATTCCAGGTCTTCGGACATATAGAGAGAGGCAAAAGCAGCGGTTATGCCGAAAAATATCAGGCCTGCCATCCCCACCATAAATATTATGGATAAAAACCCCCGGGCAATCTGGGGCTGCATTGTTTGCAGAGCACCAAAAGCCGGAATACCCAGTGCGATTAGCAGAGAAAGAAGGCCGATTCCTAAGAAGATGAGCACAATCCAGGTAACCGGCGGCCAGTGACGGATTTTATTCCAGGTCACCCGCAACTGCACAGCCAGCAACAATTTAAAATCATCAAGGGATGACCGGGTTGGCGGTTCCTTTGCAAGAGGAGGAGGTAAGTTAATTTTCAACTGTTATCCCCCTCTTCCAGGCTGCGGATCAGTTCGGTGTTTTCATGGCTGTCGGTAAGCTCAAGAAAAATATCTTCCAGACTTTCCTCGCCATGCCCGACTTTTTCTCGCAGTTCTTCCGGACTGCCCTGGGCAATAAGTTGCCCTTCCTTCAGGATCCCTACCCTGTGACACATGCGCTCGGCAATTTCCAGGATATGGGTAGAGAGAAATACAGCCGCACCCTGCTGCGCCATTTCTTGCAGTACATTTTTTAATAAGCGTGCACTGTGGGGGTCAAGACCTACGGTTGGTTCATCCAGTAAGAGCACCCTTGGCTGGTGAATAAGCGCCGCGGCCAGTACCACTTTTTGCCGCATACCGTGGGAGTAACTTTCCAAAAGATCATCAGCCCGGTTTTCCAGACCGAAGAGATACAACAAATGTTCGGCTCGTTCCCCGGAGCTTTCTTTGGGCATCCGGTAGAGATTTGACATGAGAGAGAGGAACTCCCGGGCTGTCAGCTTGCCGTATAATTTGGGCTGATCGGGAACATAGGCCATTAATGCTTTGGCTCGGGAGGCATCTTTGCGGAGATCGTAGCCACAAATAAAGACATCACCAAAACTCGGCTCCAGCAGACCGGTAAGCATCCTGATCGTGGTCGTCTTACCGGAACCGTTGGGTCCCAGGAAGCCGTATATCTCTCCGCCCCTTACCTCCAGGTTTAGATCATGGACTGCCGGTGTCGTTCCAAACCGTTTTGTTAAACTGCTGGTCTTAATCAAAGCACCTTCCAATTTCATCTGCCCCTCTCATGGCTATAAAAAAGTTACAATTCGCTGAAGTGCCGGGCACTGTTATTTATTTCTTTTAGGGCATCGGGTTTCAGGTGGGGTAAAATCTGGTCTTTTCTGGTCAGGTATATCATCCCGGCAGCTATTCTGTATATTTTTTTGAGTGGGATTTAATGTTATAAAAGTTCACTACTAGCGGCGATAAAAATAGGCGGCCCCTTCTTCCATTTTCCTTTTAAAAAGCCGTTGTGCGGCATTTTTAAACAGGGACCTGGTAATGGGAATGAGGAGAGAAAACCCTAATATGTCAGTGAGCAACCCGGGTGTGAGAAGCATGGCTCCACCTAACAGGATACAGACACCGTCCAATATCTCGTCAGCAGGAAGTGAACCGGATTCCAGCTCCTGTTTGAGGCGGTAAAGGATCCGCATGCCCTGTGAACGGGCCAGAAGCACACCCAAAAATCCCGTGGAAGCTACAAGGATAACAGTAGCTAGAGTCCCAATCAATTTACCGGCTTCGATCAGCAAAAACAATTCCAACAGCGGGACAATCGTAAATAAAAGCAACAGATGCATTAACATATTTGAAAATCCTCTCTATAATTAATGCCTGTATTTATTATAACAAAAACATCTGGGAAACAAAAGGTACCGATTGTTTAGCTTTAGGCCTGCATTTGCTTTAACGCTATTTAAGTTTCTCCTTTGTATGCGGGAGGAATATGCAGTTATTTTAGTTTATCCTTTTGCAATAACCCGTAAGAATTTATTTTTCAAAAGCAACCTCAACACAATATCCAATATGTCCACATTCAGGGCACTTTAGCTTTCGTGTTTTTGGTGTATGATTGGAAAACAAGAATTTGCATAATGTTGGCTTAAATCTGATGTTACACTCCGCACAAATGTACTCTGTGTTCTTATAGCACATTCTTGTTATCAAAATTCCCATCAGAATAACGAAGGGCATTCCAATTGCAAAGGGCTGCCAAGTACCTTTTACAATCCAAAGAACCAACGTCCCAATCTGGATTGCATCCATTATCAGGCCAACGATAAGCATGGTCACATGTGTTTTTCTCAATTTCTTGTTACTATTCATCATGCGCTTTATGCCGTTTACTGAATTTACCGGAATCCTGTCTGTAAGACGGATGCTCTCCATAATAATCTTAATCGAATTCAACTGTTTTTGCTTATCTTTAATCTCTTTGTCAATCTGCCTAGTTTGTTCGTCAAGCAGCAACAGCAACACTTTGCTCGGGATGTCGCTATCCAATATGTCTTTAATTGATGCAAGCGTGAGTCCCAGAGCTTTTAACATGCAAATCAGTCGCAGCTTATTAAGGTCATCATCAGAATACAGCCGTCT
>CAYQQF010000019.1:14612-16698 GCA_964419485.1 uncultured Dethiobacter sp. | reverse complement strand
GACGGAAAAGAAGGATAATGAGCTGGTTGCGCAAATTATTAGAAGTATAGCGCCGCCGGCAACGGTTGATTATTACCTTAAAAACCCCCGGGATTTTTTGCATGACAAGGATATTATCGCTGTTCTTTCCGGTTTTCTTCAGCGGAAGGAGAAAGACCTTGTAACAGTAAATGAGAGGGCTTATGAACTCTTCGGCGACGAAAAGTTTTTTAAGGGAGCGGGAAAAAACAGAAGCCGCGGCGAAACCATCCTGAAAAGGCTGGGTCTTACTTTTTCGAGTATCGGATGTGAAGAGACGGTTGAACCTTTTTTCAGTTTCCAGCAAAAAGACTTTCATGCACTTGTTTCGAGGAATGTCTACATTGTGGAAAATAAGGACACCTTCTGGTCTTTGAAACGAAGCCTCATGGATTGTTCATCAAGCATCAAAATTGACATGCTTGTTTACGGTGAAGGGAAAAAGATCATCAGCAGTTTTAAGTTTATGGATGAATATGATCTTGACCCGCAAGCCGACGTATTTTTTTATTTCGGGGACCTTGACCCGGAGGGGATAAACATTTACTGCGAGCTTCTGGAGGCATATCCAGGGTACAGGATATCTCCCTTTTGTGAAGGGTATGAGGCTGTTTTGGAGATCGGCCTTAAAAAGGGGCCGGCAAAAACTCCGAAAAAGCAGACCATAAGCAGAGAAAACACTGACAGATTTATTCAGTCATTTGACCAATCTTCGGCTGTAAAGCTAAAAGAGCTTCTCCTGGGGGGCTTCTACATACCCCAGGAAGCCCTTTCGGCTGCTGAATTAAGAGAAAGGTTTGGAAGGATAAAAAATGATTGAATCAAGGAGCAAGATGCACATTAACGGGCGAAACAACGACCCGGACGACATCCTGGCCCGAGGAATAATACAGGAAAACATGGGAGAAAAAGACCCGGAGCTTTCCCTTGTGGATGATTTTCTGGAAGAACTTGATATGAGGCTGGAGCAGGTTAAGGTATATTATCCGGTCATGGAGATGCTCAGGAGACGGAAGGCGGAGGAGTTTTCCGGGCTGGTCCCAGAGCTTTGCTTTTTAACGCTTGCCTATCTGATTTATGAGGGAAAGCTTAAACATAGAGGTCTCACGTTTCAGAATTTGGAAGCATTTGTAGGTAAGGCTTTACAAAGAATTATGGCAAAGGATTTGGCGCCGGAGACAGTCAGGGAACTCACAGCGGAAATACTGGATGGGATGCAAAACGGGGGGCGAAATTACATTTTAAATACCTATAGTTTTAAGGCTGAAAGTTTTAAAGAGAAATATGTTAAATTTCTTGATATCCGGCAGTCTGAGGAGGGCGTGCTAAACTACCATATTACTGAGCAGGGAGTTGACTTTTATCTCCGGACCAAGGAGTTTCCCGAGGAAACAAAGATTACCATCAACCTGCTCCTCTTTCAAAAGCAGATGGAGAAGGGCGCCTTCGCTTTTGCCTATGAAACGGTCAGAAGGCTGAATATGGAGGTGCAGAAGAAGAAGGATCGGAAAAATTCTCTGCTGGAGTCCCTCATGTATGGACGTTTTGATTTCGGGGAGGCTTACAACAATTATCATAAAAGTATTGTCATGCAGTTTGAAGAAGAGGCGGAGTTGTTCAATACAGCGGTAAAAAACGTCGGCAGTGCATTTAGTGAATATATGGAAAGAATAAATAACGGTGAAGCTACGAGTAAAGAAGTCCGCACTTTTACCTTAATAAAGATTATTGAGAAGGAAATCAGCCGGGCACAGACGCTGCACACAGAGCTGTTAAAGGAAGCGGTGGGCTTTACGAAGGAATATGACAGGGTTTTGGGGGTCAGGAGAAAGGCCATCTTTACCGAAAGGTTCAATTTTCAGGGCGAGTTTGAGAAGCTTATTAGCAACAACGCCAAACCGGAACTGCTTAAATATTTGTTTGAGCCGTTAATGAATCCTTATGTGAGGAAAAGCTTTAATCCTTTGCGGGCTTTTGAGCCTCAGCACCTGGCAAAAGGCAGCGAGGAGGCCAAAGAAAGCCGGGAAAATGATATAAGTGTTGATAGGGTCACAATTGACGATCTAAC
>CAYQQF010000019.1:0-14602 GCA_964419485.1 uncultured Dethiobacter sp. | reverse complement strand
CATATTTTATGCGGCAAAGCTGCTGGAGGCCCTGGACACGCCAAAGGGGCAGGTAACTTTGCAGGATTATTGCGGCAGCCTGATGGAGAAGTACTCCCAGGACAGCGTTTATAATGGAGATTTTCTCAGTTTTATTATTGAATTGAACCGGGACAAGAAAATCGGCGAGTATCGGAGAGTTATCAGCTTTGCCGACGGGAAGATACAGTTGGACGCTGAGCTTAAAACAATAGAAGAGGTTTTTGTCAAAGCAGCGCTTGCTGCACAGCTTGAAGGGAGAATAAACCAGGTAACGGTGCAAAGCTTTCCCGAAGAGGAGATGGAGCTTCTGCCGGGATTGAAGATTACAAATATGCTTTTTACAGGAGAACACAAATCATGATTTCAGGAACAACTGAAGTGCTTGATGATGCTCTGTCCATACTGAAAGCCCTTTTGCAGGGTGAAGAGGTGAGCAGAAGCAAAAATGCATCTTTATTTGAAAAATACAGGTACAGCACTGATGTGGAGGAGATGCTTTTTCATATTGCCGGCAAGCTGGAACTTCGGGTTTATTCCGGAAACGACAGGCTGTTTATTTGCCCGGAGGCCGGCAGCAGGCTTTTTGGATGGACAAACGAGGAGCTGCGGGATAAGATCAGCTATATTTACACCAACAGCGAGCTGTTTACCGGATACTTTATCATCATGACGCTTATTACCATGTTCTACCGGGAAGCGTATCCTGATACGCCGGTAGTATATATAAAAATAAACGACCTTGTGGAAAGTGTCTCCAAGAGGTTTGAAACCCTGCTGAAGATGGAGGATCTGGAAACGGTCAGCCAGGAAAACCAGTTTGACTTTGCGGATATCTGCAGGGTCTGGCAGAGATTGCCCGATGCCAGGGAATGGGTCACGGGAGGCAAAAATGACAAGGTCGCGTTTGTGGAAAATATCTGTAAATTTTTACACAGTGAAAAATTGATCGCACTGGATATGAACCAGAGGATCATTTATCCCACGGAACGGTTTAAGACTATAATCTGGCATTATTATGAGGAGAGGGATAACAGGAAAGATCTGCTCTCCTTTGTGAAAAGCCTGGAGGTAAGCAGCTGATGCCCCATATGAAGAGTATCAGACTCGTCAATGTGCACTTTAATAACGCAACGCAGTTCTATGATGATTTTAAAATGGAGCTGGGAGGCAAGAATACGGCCTACGACCTTGATAACGGAGGCGGGAAATCTCTTTTGCTGCTTATGGTTCTGCAGACAATTCTCCCCAAGTCTTACCTCAGAAGGGAGAAGCCCATGAGCCTTTTATTTCAGGGCGGAAAAGACAGAACCTCCCATGCAGCTGTGGAATGGATTTTGGAAGAGGGGAGCGGGTACAAATATTTGCTGACCGGCTTTTCCGCCAGAAAAAGAAAGGGTTCGAGCGAACCTGCAGAAACAGAAGCCTCCGAAGAAGAGAAAAATCTTCAAGCGGTAGATATTGAGCACCTTAACTGGTGTGTTTTTTATAACGACAACAAAATTACAGGGATAAAATCAGTACCCTTCGTTGCGGAAGAGAACGGCAGGAAAATGTATGCGGGCTTTGAGGATATCCGGAAGTATATTCAGCAGATGAGGCAAAAAGGTTTGCCCGCGGAGATGTATGACAGAATTGACAAATATCAGAGCTTTATTGCTGCCCATAATCTTATTGCTGCGGAATGGAAGATTATCAAGGGAATCAACAGCGGAGAAAACAATATCGAGTCGTATTTCAGGCAAAACAATACCTCCAGAAAGCTCATAGAGAATCAATTTGTAAAAATTATAGAAGATGTGGAAGCACTCAACAAGGGAGGAAAAAGTAACGAGGAAAGTTTCCTGCTGGCTGATACCCTCATTGAGATCAGGAGCAGGTTGAACGAGTATCTGCAGCTTAAAGGTCATCTGGCCGAATTTGAGAAGATAAAGGAATACTACAGCGACTTCGGGAGGAGAAATGATCATCTTTTTGATGCCTTTGAGGAGTTCGAAGCCTTTAAGCTGCAAGCTGCTGCCATCAGGAACCTGGTTGGAAACAGGCTGGAGATACTGGAAAGGGAAAAAACGGAAGCCATTGAAAAACGGGATTACAATACGGCAAGGAACAGTGAGGGCCTGCAGCGGAAAAAGCTTCTGGAGGCAGGTTTGATTAACCATGAAAAAGGAAGGCTGCTGGCAAAAAAAGAAGAATTGGCTGCTGAAAGGGACCGCTCTGCTGATCTTCAAGCAAGTCTGGAGAAGGAGCTTAACCGTTTAATGACGCTGGAGGCCTATGGGGAGTATCGTGTGGTGAAGGAAAATCTCCATAAGATACGGAAGCGCCTGCAGGCCATGGCAGAAGATGGGAATAAACAAAAAGCTGATTACAGGACAGCAGGGGGCAGGCTCCGCTTTTTAACGGAGAGACTCTTTGCAGAGCGTGCTCTTTCGCAGAAAAAATTTGCGGAGGCCAGGGATGAGCTTGAAAATGAAAAAAAGAAAACCCAGCAAGCACTGATCGGGGAAGAGAGAAAAGCATCCGTTCTGGAAACGAAAATCGCAAGTCTTACGCAAGAAGAGACGGTTTTAGGTAAAAAGCTAAGCGATCTGCACAGTTTTTTCCTGGGACGAGGAGAAATGGAGGCCGTCATTGCGCCTGAGCAATTTCTGAAACAAAGGGAAGATGATTTGAACCGGTACCTGTCAGAAACCGATTCTGCCGCCGGAAAAATACAGGCTTTAAGTTCCCGGATTCCGAACCTGGATCTCGAAGTTACAGCGATAGAAGGCGATATCAAAAAATGTCTTGAAACAAAAAAACAGTATGAAAGCCGGTTGAAAGCTTATCAAGATGAGCTCTCCGTCCTGGAACAGAAGGCGGCCGGCTTTGGCCAAAACACCCTTTTTGAATATAAAGAGGCATTGGAACTGCTTATTTACAGGGAAAACCTGAATAAGCTGGAGAAGGAGATAGAAGCAGGGAGAATGAGACAGAAGAAGCAGCTTTCGGAGGAGAGGGGATATTATGTGCCCCATGAAAAGGTTCTGGCCCTCGCAGAGCTGCTAAGCGCCAAATGTGAATTCGTCAAAACGGGAATTGAGTGGATTGCAGAGTCGGAACCCGAGGAAAAAGAAACGCTTTTAAGAGACATGCCCTATCTGCCCTTTGCAGTCATTGTGGACAGGATATCCTTTGCCAAGCTGCAAAGCGGCAGGCTGAAGCCGGATTTTTCTTCGGATTATCCTGTTCCCGTTATCAATCTGGAGACGGTGCGATTAAGGAAAAACAGTGCAGAGGAAGAGATATTTTATTTCTGCAGTTTTGCGGGCCTGTTAATTGATAGGGGAAGCTTTGATCAGTATCTGGAAAGCATCGAAGCAGCGCTGAAAACTATTGACAACGAAATTTCTGCTGCAGCAACCAGAATAACGGAACTAAACGGGGACCTCTTCAGGGTGAACGCCTTCTTTGCTAATTATCCCCAGGATCAGGTTGAAGGTTATAAGATAAAAGTGCAAGCTGTTGAAAAAGAAGTCTTAGCGTTGCAAAACCGGCAGCAGGAAATTAACGAAGAAAAAGGCCGTTTAGTACAGGAAAGGGATTTTTTGAACAAAAAAGTTGAGGAACTTTCCGAGTTTACAGCGCAGTGCCGAGAAACAATCGCCAGGCTTGCCGAAACCATGCAAACGGGAGACGACCTGGCAGGCATAAGAGAACAGTCGGGCCGGGAACGGGGGGAGCTTGAAGCGGCCTTAAGAAGCATTGCCAACATCAAGGATGCTGCCCAGCAGTTGGAACAGCAATATAATTCTGTGGAAGAACAGATCAAACAGTTGATGCTTGAACTTCACGATATAACAAAAGATAAGAAGCTCCTGTCCAGTTTCGACGAAATAGAAAACGACATGCCCATAGCTGCAGTGCGCGCCGAGTATGAGGCCCTGAATGAGGCCGTAAGCGGGAGAATGGCCGAGGAGAGTGAGCTACGAAGCCGCCTGGATGAAGATGAGGCCAGGCTTGGCGCCCTTAGGATTAGAATACGCAGGGATTACGGAGGAGATCTGGAAGAGCTGGAAAAAAGTGAGGAGAGCGGCACCCTTATGATGATCCCTTCTCAAAATATGATCGAAAAGGTCAAGGCGGATAAGGAAGACAATGCTGCAAAGCTGACAGCTGCCGGCGAAAAGGTTGCAAAAGTAAATTTAAAAATAGAAAAAGCCGAGGGAAAGCTGGAAGAAATCTTAAAAGGTTTTCCTGAGGAGATTAAAGCGGATTTGCCGTACTATGACAGTGTAACCCGCTTCAAACAGGAGCTCGAATCTGTCGAACAGCTTATTCTAAGCTATGACGAAGGGATAAAAAGGGCAAATGATGAATTGGAAAGAATCAAAGAAGAAAGCGGCAGGCTGCATAATCAGGCCGAGGATTATGATGCTTTCATGGCCAGGGCAGAGGTGGTAAATGATGGATCTCTCGCTCCTGAAATAAAAGATTTTCGGCAGTTTGAAAAAGAGTTCTACCGTTTACAGGCTATTATCGAGCAGCAGTGCGACTCCTGGGATGACAGAATCAAAGTGATCAATGTGGAGACAACGGACTTTATCATCCGTGAGCCTCTGGAGGAGCTGGGCAAAATAAGCCGTCCGGCCGGCGCCGGACAATGCCGGGCCAGAAAGGATGCTTTTGCCGAATATCTTGCCAGTATTGAAGAACAAATGCAGAAGATCGGCAATGATCTGGTGCAACTGGAAAACTACCAGCAGGATTTTACGCGCCGGTGTGTGCAGAGAGCCGAACTGGTCCTGGGACATCTAAAAAAGCTGGAGCTGCTTTCCAGAATAGAAGTTTATGGCAGAAGGATCAATATGATTGAGCTGAAACTGCGCGATTTTGAGGAAAAAGAGAAACATCTGCGCATGAAGACTCATATAGACGGTTTTGTCAGGGAGATCAGCGAGGAAGGCGTTGTGGATAGAAAACGTGTTGCGGCAAGACTTTCCACAAAAGAGCTCCTGTCCCAAATTACCGATATGGATAAGGCGGCGGTGAGACTTTATAAAATAGAGAGTATCCCGGAAAACTCCAGATTCTACCGCTGGGAGAACGCCATCGGTTCAGAGGGGCAAAACAATTCCCTGTACTTCATTTTTGCTGCGTGCTTGATTTCCTTCATCAGGATGCTTTCCATAACCAATACTTCTGTGAAGACAAAGAAAGTTATTATTGCGGATAATCCTTTTGGCTCCACTTCTGCCGTCTATTTATGGGATCCCATGTTCAAAATAATGAAGCAAAATGACATTCAGCTGATTGCCCCCGGGCATAGAATACCGAGGGAAATTACCTCAAGGTTTGGAGTCAGTTATCTTTTAAACCAGGATATCCTTCAGGATGGCCGCATGAGGGTGGTTGTCAAAGATGTGCGGGTGGAAGAGGATGAGGACGTTTTCAAATATATTGAACCGGGACAATTATCCTTGTTCTAAGTGAATAGGTTATGAAACCATGACCAGGATAGAATGTAACCTGTTTATTCACTATAATGGTATAAAGGCAGATTTTTCACTTGTTGTTCGGTGGCTATCCCGGTTTGTTAAACAGCTCATCAATATCAAATGAAAGGCCTGGGAAAGTGGGATGAGAAAAAAAGCCATTAGCAGATCGTACCATAGATACATAACGTTCATCCCGCAATTCATAGGCCTCGATAAAGCCGTCTTCCGGGTCTAAAATCCAGTAGTGCGGAACTTTGGATGATTGATAGTGGTTTAACTTCAGGACTCGATCCTTTCTGCCGGTCGAAGGAGATAAAATTTCCGCTATTAACTCCGGAATACTGTCCACCGGATCGTTCCGGGCCGGCCGGCTGCCGGGCAAGTACAGCAAATCAGGCTGTACTACGGTATGCACAGTCAGATTTAAGTCAAGGGGAGCATTAAAGACCTCGCCTTGCGGGTCCTTTTCGTGAAAGTAATCTTCAAGTATTCGCTGCAGCCGTCTGGTAACTCTTTGGTGGTGAAAAGAAGGAGAGGGATCCCTTATCAGTATTCCGTCAATAACTTCATGCCGAAAGCCGGGCTCTTCGGGAATCATAGCATAATCTTTATAGGTTAGCTTTTTTTTGCCCTCATAAGGAGCAAGATCCTCTTTTACCATGGAAGAAGGCGTTTTCCCGGACAACGCGTTTAGTACTTTTTGCTTGTTATACCGGTACTGTCTGTTGCCAATTTCCACGTATGGGATTCTCTTTTCGCGGGTATACCTCCAGATTGTATCTACCGAGAGACTCAGAGAATCTGCCAACTCCTGAGCTGTAATAAGTTCATTACCTGAGTCCAAAAAATCACCTCCATCTGATTGTAGTTTAAAACAATAATTAATTAATGTCAACTAATATTAACTGGTTAATGTTTATGTTGCCATTCATAAAGAAATCTGCCATTGTCCAGAAGGGTTATAATATATGGCAAAGGAATATTATATATGAAGCTGGCGAAACTGGCCATTCTGCCCTTTGGCGCCAGGATACGGTCACACTGATACGGTGCACAAAAGGGGTTTATTCTTACCTTGAGATGACCCAGGCAGCCATAGAGAATGGAGGTGGAGGCAGAACAAAATGACTGAAGCAGAATTATATCTCAAGCGGTTGGAGTTATCAAATGTTTTGCGGGAACCTGTGATAAGGACCATCGTTGACTTTTTGCAGCTTCCCCCGGGAAGCAAAGGCCTGGATGCAGGGTGCGGAACCGGTTTTTATACTTTGATGTTGGCTGAGGAAGTAGGGGCTTCCGGATCTG
Source organism: uncultured Dethiobacter sp. (assembly GCA_964419485.1). GTDB lineage: Bacteria > Bacillota > Dethiobacteria > DTU022 > UBA8154 > DUNV01. Next base: position 7,799 of record CAYQQF010000019.1, on the reverse strand, counting down.
TTATCGGTCTTGATCAATTAGAAGAATTTCTGGCAAAGGGGCGTTCTTTGGCAGCAAAGTCAAGTCTGACAGATAGGGTTACATTTAAGAAGGGCGACATAACAAAACTTCCATTTGAAGACAACTATTTTGACTGGGCTTGCAGCATTGATCTGATCGGATTAGTGCAAATAAACCCGGTTTTTTTGCTGCAAGAGCTTGCCAGGGTTGTGAAGCCGGGGGGTAAAATCTTTATTCTTCTGTGGTCTTCTCAGATGTTGCTTCCGGGATATCCGCTGTTGGAGGCCCGCCTGAACGTCACTGCTTTAGGGCAGGCCCCCTTTGATACGAATTTGAGACCGGAGTTTCACAGTATGCGCGGTCTGGGATGGTTTCAACAGGCAGGTTTGAGTGAAGCAAAGGCCCGGACTTTTATCAGGGATATTAACCCTCCCTTAAATTATGCATTACGAGAAGCCCTGGTAGATCTTTTCATTATGCGCTGGGGAGAAGATAATCCGGAATTGTCGAAGGAAGAACGGTTTGATTATCTGCGCCTTTGCCGAGAGGATTCACCGGATTTCATCCTGAATATCCCCGGTTACTATGCTTTTTTTACCTATTCCTTGTTTTGGGGACAAAAAATGGTGGGAGATAAATAACGGTAATGGTACAATAATTTTTAATGTGTCCCGAAATTATTCGATTATTCGAAATTATTTGAGGAAAATATGTTATGAAGAAATTCTGGAACGAGGCTAGAAGCTATGTAAAAAAACAGGCAATAACTGCTTAATACAGCTATTGCCTGTTTTTTGTTCTAATTTGGCCTATAATGTCTTTTCTCTGTCGTATTTTTTTGATCATTGACTAACATGCTTTTGGACGATATGGTAGTATTGTCATCATGGGGGAGAGGGATTATGGGTAATCAGCAAACGGTACGCAGTAATTCATCAGCAATCTGGTACGGAATTTTTGCTTTTTCTCTTTGGGGAGTTTTGCCCCTCTACTGGAAATTGCTTGATACTATTCCCGCCCTGGAAATCCTGGCTCACCGTATACTGTGGTCTTTTGTTTTTACCAGTATCTTTTTGCTGATCACCAGGGGGTGGCCCGTTTTGAAGGCCGCCCTGGCAGATCGGCGGAAGCTTGCTCATCTTATTTTATGCGGTTTTTTGGTCAGTTTAAACTGGTTTGTGTATATTTACGCCATAAACTCCAACCATGTGATTGAGGCCAGCATGGGTTACTATATCAATCCACTGGTGGTGGTGCTCCTGGGGATGATCGTGTTTAAAGAGAGGTTGAACTTCTGGCAGATAATAGCTTTGATCCTGGCAGGTCTGGGAGTATTGAATATTACTGTCCAATATGGCAGGGTACCCTGGATAGCCCTGTTTCTTGCCGCCAGCTTTTCCTTGTACGGTTTAATGAAAAAAATAATTAAAGTGGATGCAACCACCGGCCTGGTCTTGGAAACTTTTGGTGTCACGCCTATCGCCTTGGCGTACATAATCAGCCTGGAAGTACACGGAATGGGCGCTCTGGGGACAACCACACCGGTAACAGCAGCCATCCTGGCAGGCACGGGGATTATCACGGCCATACCTCTGTTATTGTACGCCAGGGGCGTCCAGACCAATCAATTTTCAATGATGGGTTTTCTGCAATTTATCACGTCGACCATCAATTTAATCTTAGGTATATACGTTTTTAAGGAATATTTCTCCACTTCTCATATTATCAGTTTTTGTTTTATCTGGGTGGCGCTGATTATCTTTTCTCTGGCCAACATGAGAGTATTAAAGGGTTAATGAAAAGCTCCCGATTCCTTGTTTTAGGAGCCAAAAATCACGCCACAATTCTTTGATGTATCTTCCCCGGTCTAAATATGCGGAGCGTATTTTTAAAATAAGGAATATTTTGAATACCTGATCAAACATAATAAAATTAGAAACGGGTTTGATTGCATAAAATAGAAATCAGTGTTATGCTAAATAATGGATAATATAAATGAAAAATGGTTGATATTTAAGGAAAGAGGTGGACTAGCAGGTCCACACTAATGTGTAATATAATGCTTATAATAAGTGTGCATAGGGAAATGGGGTGAGCGTAAATGTGTGAAGCAAGTTTAAAAGGTTTTTTTGCGGGAAGAGACGAAGTTATCGCTGCATACCTTTTTGGTTCAAGGGCTGAAGGGGTGGAAAGGCCTGACAGCGATTTGGATGTTGCTGTTCTTGTCAAGGGACAGGGGGAAAGTTTTAAATACCGGATGGAACTGGCCGAAGCTTTGGAAATTTTAACAGGGATAAGCACTGACGCGATCATCCTTCAGGAAGCCCCGTTGCTTTTGCAATTTCAGGTGTTTAAATACGGAAAGCTAATTTTTGATCGAGATCCCTCGCAGCGGTCAGAATATCAAATGCGTTTTATGAGCCGCTATTTTGATTATAAGAGGTTTTTTGACTTTCACTCACGTTCCTTACGGAAATCTATAAAAGAAGGAGGATTAGGCCGTGGATCCGGACGTCATCATGTCTCGCCTACAAAAGCTTGACACTCTGGTAGGCCGCTTAAAAAAATATCAGGCGGTTTCCTATGCTGATTACAGTTCAAATGAAGATATGCAAGCCATTGTAGAAAGATTGTTGCAGCTTTCCATCCAATCCTGTATAGATATCGGCAATTACATTATAGCAAGGCAGGAGCTTGAAATTCCGGAGATTGAAGATAATGTGTTCTCGGTTCTGGGGAAACATGACATTATACCAAAATCATTGGCAGCACGCATTAAAGGTATGTTGAGGTTTCGTAATATCCTTGTTCATGATTATTTGGAGATTGACCAGCACATTGTCCACAACATTACAACTAAACAACTACATGATTTTGATCAATTTGCTAGATCCGTGGTGGAATGGTTGGATACAACAAAGTAGGGATGGATATAAGGAGAGTTGTTGAAGGAAGAACGATTTGCTTATTTGGGTCCTTGTTTTTGGGACAAAAAATGGTGGGAGATAAATAACGGTAATAATGTGTCCCGAAATTATTAATAATTTTTAATGTGTCCCGAAATTAATCATTATTTTCCATACATAAATTGTTGCGCAGTTGTCCGCAGGCGGCGGCAATATCCGCCCCCAGCCTGCGGCGCACGGTCACATTAATCATTTTTTTCTTCAGTATGCCGGCAAATTCATTGACGACATTTCGCGGGCTTGGCTTTAATCCCAGCTCCGGTACAGCATTAAAAGGGATTAAATTAACATGAGCAAGCCTGTTCGTTAACAAGGCTGCCAGTTGCATGGCATGTTCCGCCTGGTCATTAATATTGTGCAGGAGGATATATTCATAGGTTATCCGCCGTCCGGTCTTTTTGGCGTATTCATCGCAGGCCGGCAACAGCTGCTCCAGCGGGTAGGCACGGTTTACCGGCATTAACCGGTCACGCAAGGCATTGTGGGGCGCATTTAACGATACGGCCAGGTTCAGCGGCCGGCCAAGGCCGGCCAAACTTAAAATCTTTGGTGCCAAACCCGATGTGGATAACGTCACATGACGCAAACTCATCCCCAACCTTTCCGGGTCCTGCACCGCCCCGAGAAATTCTACAATAGCCTCATAGTTGTCCAGCGGTTCACCGGAACCCATGAGCACAAAACTTTTTAGTTCCTGGCCGTGCTGTAACAGCATGTTCTTAACCAGTAAAACCTGGGCCATAATCTCCGCTGCCGACAGGTTGCGGATAAAGCCCGGCATCCCCGAGGCGCAAAAGACGCAACCCATCTTGCAGCCAACCTGCGTAGAGATACAGGCGCTGGTGCCGGTGTCGTAAGGCAGCATTACCGTCTCTACTGCCTGCCCGTCGGCCAGAGCGACCAGATATTTTTCAGTTTTATCCGCAGAGGTCTGTTTTTGGGCCGGAGGCAGTAAACCGGTCTCTGCCGATTCACTTAGCATTTTGCGCAAAGCTTTGGGTAAATCGGTCATCTCTTCCCACGACTGCGCCCCCTTGTGATAAAGCCAGGCCAGGATTTGCCCGGCCCGGTACGGCTTTTCACCCATTTGTTTCAGAAACGAACGCAAACCCTCCGGTGACAGCGCCAGGATATTTATTTTACTCATCAAAACACGCCTTTCTATCTCAGCTCTACTTTACTTTAACCATAAACCGGGTTGATTAAAACCGAAGGGTAAAACACAAATCCTTAGCTAATAGTCAAAATCATAGTAATAATTCACCAGCCTCTGAAAGAGAGTTTACCAGCCCGGCTTTTAACGGCTTTAGCCTGGTGTAGCTCTGGTGTCCATTGGCGATTAGTAAACAATCACATCCTAATGCCGCTGCCGCTTCAAAATCATGAGTCGTATCGCCGATTAAGATCACTTCATCCATTTTTATTTCCAGGGTTGACAGGCATTGTTTTCCAGCTTCGATCTTACTCTGGGCATAATGGTTGCTTAAGCCGTTTACAGCTTCGAAATACCTGCCGATGCCAAAGGTATCAACCATTTCGGTCAGCTTATCTTGTAAAGATGCCGATAAAATAGATTGGCTCATGCCCAGACAATGGACTTTTTCCAGGATCCCCTCAACCTCCGGGAATAGTTTATAACAATACTTATTGGAGAAAATTTCGGCGGTAAATTCGTCCGCAAGTTTCTCATAAGGTTCGTTCAAAAAATCAAAACCGAGCCGGGCGTAGTAATCCTTAACAGGAAATGTAAAGATATGTTTGTATGATTTTCTGTTAAGAAGGGGAAGCCCCCGTCTTCTTAACAGGTTATTCATGGCATCAATTACAATATCCACATCATCCAGTAAAGTGCCGTTCCAATCCCAGATTATATGTTTATATTTCTTTCTGTTCACTGTCTTACCTTTCCAATATTAATATTAAATTTTCATGAGAACTGCTCCAGCTAAGGCAGTTTTTGTAAAGCAGTAACACATTTTGTTATATTTCAACAAAAGCAATTATCGATCCTGTTAAGATAAGATAAGAATTTGCTTTTTCTGATGGTTTGAGGAGATAATCGGGTTTGCTGAAAATACAGCTCGTAAGCAATATGGATTGAAAACAAGGGGTTTGCTGGAGAAAACATGCGGCCATTTATCCGGAGTTGGATCTGGATACGCTGGAAGTACGGCTCTGGCGGGAGTTGCAACGTCTGGGCGATTGACTGGAAATCCGTCACAAAAGTACCAGGAGCAGGAGGATATGATATAATAAAAAAGAAAATTTAAGCGATAGATTATGGGGGGATATTCGTGTCCAGAGCAAGGCCATACAACACCAAAAGCCTGTACTTTTCAGGTCGAATAACAAAGGCCTTGGACGGAATCCTTGACCATCCCCTTACCATCATTGAAGCGCCCATGGGCTATGGCAAAACCACTGCCGTAAGGGAGCACTTAAGAAACGCCGGAGTGGATATGCTGTGGCAAAGAATTTATGACAGCGGCGCCGTCAGCTTTTGGAACGGCTTCGCCAGGCTCTTCCGTGACTTGGATAATGATCGTTCCCAGAGCCTTGCCCATCTCCGTGTACCGGAGGACGACATATCAAGGCAGGAAGTAATTAAATTAATCAAGGATATTAAGCTGCCGGGAAAAACCGTTTTGGTAATCGACGACTATCACCTCGTAGACAGCCCAGATGTCAACAGCTTTATTGAACTTCTTGCCGAAAACAGGATTGATAGCCTGCATATTGTTTTGACCACGCGTATTGCGAAATTTCAGAGGCTTGAAGAGCTTGCCCTGAAAGGATACCTGCATCATATAACAAAGGAAACCTTAGAGTTTATGCCAAAAGAGATAATAGAATATTACAGGGCCTGCGGAATAACCCTTACTGACAGTGAAGCACAGCAGCTGTACGCGGACACTGAAGGGTGGATCAGCGCTCTATACCTAATCATGCTGGAATATGCAGCCGAGGGCTGCTATACGCCAGCGAAAAACATTTATAAACTGATTGAAAAGGCTGTATATAAAACGCTTCCCGAGGAAATAAAAGAGTTTCTCGTCATGTTGTGTATTTTTGACAGTTTTACGCTGAAGCAGGCCTTATTTATGTGGGGAAATGAAAATGCAGCCGGGTTCCTTGATAAACTCACTGTTGGCAATTCTTTTGTTAAATATGATGGTAGACTTAAAACCTATCATATTCACAATATCTTCAAAGGATTTCTGGAAGAAATGCTTGGGGAAAAAGGGGTAAGTCATCAGCAAAATTTGTACCAAAAAGCGGCACGGTGGTTCATGGAAAACGGCGATTATACTTCAGCCCGGTACTATTATTATAAATGCGGGGATTTTGACGGTATTCTGCTTGCCTTGGAAAAAGACAGATTTAATGACTATACCGCTTTGAACAAAGAGCTGCTTAAAAAGTATATGGCCGAATGTCCTAAGGAGGTTAAGTCCAGGCATCACCATGCGCTCCTTGTCTATGCCATGCATTTATTTATTCATAAAGAGCTCAAACTGTTTCATGAAATATGCTGCGAACTTCGTTCCAATATAGAGACGGATAAAGGATTGGATATCGGCATGCGAAACAGGCTTTTAGGTGAATTTGAGCTTTTACTTGGTTTTGCTGAATTTAACGACCTGAAAAAAATGTCGGCCCGGTATCAAAAAGCCTGGCAATATTTGAATCAGCCGACATCCGTTTATGATATCGGAATAGAGTCAACTTTTGGTACTCCATCGGTATTAAGTCTGTATTACAGTGAAAGCGGCAGACTTGATGAACATATAAGAGATTTAAAAGAAGTTATACCCAACTTCAGCCGCCTTACAAGGGGACACGGTTCGGGCGCGGAATATGCCATGGAGGCCGAAAACTATTTTAATCAGGGTGACTTTGAAAACGCTGAGATTTCTGCACAAAAGGCCTTGCTTAAGGCACAGTCGGGTATGGACGAAAGTGTTGTTTTAAGCGCACAGTACTTTCAGATACTCATAGCTTTTATGAAGGGTGATTTATCAAGGGTTATGGAGCTTATGGACAAAATGCACAAGATAATGACAGATAGAAAAGAACATGATTTTATCCATACGGTTGAAATCTGCGAGGGCGTCATCTACGCCTATCTTGATCAAAAGGATAAAATACCCGCAAGACTGCTGGAAGCAGATACGGGCAATCCCCGGATTAAGTTTCCTGCATATCCGTTTTTTATCGTTATGTACGGCAGAATGCTCTTAATCAAAGGCGAATATTTAAAGCTCATCGGCAGTGCGGAGCACTTTATCTCCATATGCTCTGTTTTTTCCAATCTGCTGGGATACATTTATTCGTACATATATCTGGCGGCAGCATACAGAAAAATATTCAGGGAGGATGAAGCCCTGGCCAGCCTGAAAAAGGCCCTCGATATTGCCATGCCGGACAAGCAGTACATGCTCTTTGTGGAGAACTGCGATTACATCGAACCGCTCCTTGAGAAAATTGCGGCAGAAGGCAGTTATCGGGACGATATTGACAGGATTCTGGAGCTGTATGAAACCTTTAAGAGGTCCAAAGAACAGATGATTAAAGCATATTTTACCGAGGAAAAGCCTAAGCTGACACAAAGAGAAATGGAGATAGCCCGTCTGGCGGCAGCAGGGATGACCAACATTGAAATAGGAAGGCAGCTTTTCATATCGCCCAATACGGTAAAAATGGCGCTAAAGTCCATCTATGCAAAGCTCTCCATCAACAGCAGGGCACTTTTGCACCAGCATTTGAGTGACCTTGGTTGTCATTGCTACCGCAGGCTGTCCGAAAACAGACGGCTTAAACTGTCCATAAACT
>CAYQQF010000018.1:0-16930 GCA_964419485.1 uncultured Dethiobacter sp. | reverse complement strand
TTAGTTGTAGAAAAAGATGGGATGTATACTATAATTGCCGGCGAGAGGAGATTCAGAGCGGCACAAATTGCCGGATTAAAGACGATACCTGCTGAAGTACGAGAATATCAAAAAGATCAATACATCGAAATTGCGCTTATTGAAAATTTACAGAGAGAAGATTTAAACCCGATTGAAGAAGCAATCGCTTACCAGAGACTAATTGATGAATTTAAATTAACGCAGGATGAAGTTGCGCAAAGGCTGGGCCGCAGCCGTTCTGCTATTGCTAATGCTATGAGACTTCTTTCTTTGCCGGATGATATAAAAAAGGAAATTATCTCAGCAAAACTTACACCAGGGCAGGTACGCCCGTTGCTTGCTTTGAAAAATGAGGATGAACAAAAAAAATATGCCGCAAAAATTGTTGATGAAAAACTAACAGCGCGCCAAGTTGAAAAATTTGTTCAAGATAATAAAAACGAAAATAAAATAGAAAGTGTAACGGGGCAAGCAATACAGAAACGGCAAGAAATTTTCAATGAAGAAACAGAGATTATAAAAGATATGGAAGATAAGTTGCGAAAACGATTTGGGACGAACGTTTCAATTAAAGCGGGGAAAAAACAGGGGAAAGTAGAATTTTCTTTTTACAGCAATGACGATCTCGATAGGCTGCTACAATTATTTTTAAAGTAAATGTTTCACGTGAAACATAAAATTTTTAGCGCATTTCCGGAGGTGTTTTTGTTTTGCGTTTATTAAAAAAGAAACGCATTTTCACCATCATAGTGATACCTCATTCGGAAGATTCTGTATTTAGTTTTCGCTTTTCACTCTTTTTCGTTCAAGCTCTTTGTCTTATCGTATTAGGGAGCATTGTTTTCAGCATGATCGTTTTTAATAATTATCAAACTGCAAGGAAAAAAGTCGCAGAAATGCAGGAAATAGAATCTGAAAATCAAGCATTAAAGACCAATATGGATCTTTTGGCTCAGGAGACAGAGGAATTAAAAGCACAATTAGCGCAGATGAGTGTTTTAAGCAACGAGATAAAAGTCCTTGCGGGAAACGCATCTTTTGAAGAAAAGTCTGATGATGATAATTTATTGTTCCAAAATCAGAATGAGGCCGCCAGGACAATAGCCGGCAGGGGAGGGGACACGGTTCTTGATCGTGTTCATTTCAATATATCCCTTCTTCAACAATCTATTCCCGAAAAAAACGAACAATTATTTCAACTCAAAGATGATCTGGAAGAGTACCATAAAGAACAAGCTTGCACTCCATCTATCTGGCCGACCAGCGGAAGAGTTACTTCCCGGTTTGGCCAAAGGAATTCACCGTTTACGGGTAGAAAAGAAATGCATTATGGACTTGATATTGCCGCTCCCCGCGGGACGCCGATATATGCTGCTGCGGATGGCAAAGTTCTCGAAGCAACGTATCGCAGGGGCACCGGGAATGTAATAATTATCAATCACGGTTATTCATATAAAACTCTATACGCTCATCTATCCCGGTTTGGAGTGACTTGTGGCGATGATGTCAAAAAAGGACAAGTTATTGGCTATGTGGGCAGTACCGGACTTTCTACCGGTCCTCATCTTCATTATGAAGTTCGCGTAAAAGGCGTTGCCGTTAACCCGGTGAAATTTTTGCCTGAAAAATAATAAGAAAGGCAGATAAACATTGTTTAAAAAAAATAAAAAAGACAACATTAATGGAAAAGTAATTGATACCATAATTGGGCCTGAGACATCAATGTCGGGAGAGCTTTATGCCAAAGGAATTGTTAGGATAGAAGGTTTTTATAAGGGCGAGATTGTAACGGAAAGCGATCTAATAATTGGAGAAAAAGCCGACATAAAAGGTGATATCAAGTGCCTGAATGCTACAGTTGCCGGTAAAATTGAGGGGAATATGGAAGTGCAGAAAAAATTAGAGATATTTAAATCGGGGAATCTCTCGGGCGATATTAATGTGGGGAGTTTGATGATCGAAGATGGCGCCTTTTTTTCAGGGAAATGCTTTATGAACGAAAGAGAAGTAAATTCAAAGGAAGAACTTAAAGGAATGTCTTTTCGCGATAGAAAAAAAGATGAAAGAAAAGATAATAAGACTAATGCTAATGGAGAGACGCCAACAAAAGGTAAAGAAAAACCCAATAGTGTGAACTTAAACAAACAGGCGGCAAAAAAATAATAATAAAATAATTATAATCTGATGAGCAAATGAATTAATAGAGCCTATAGTGAATTGCTTAACCAGGGAACATTAGTCATCGTGCAGCAGATACCCCTGCTGATAAAGCTGGCCAGATGGAAAACGACACTAAGTCTAGTACTTTGAAGAACCATAAACTCCATAAATCCTCCCATATTCACAATTCCGGTAATATAGAGGTCACCGACTAAAGGAAGGGTTTTTTTAACGGCGGCTCCTGGTTTCAGGCCGCCCTTTCCTAGCTCTATACAGCCAATATTTTGTTTTTGTCCCAGAGAAGCATCAATGGCAATAATGACGGGAGAAGCAAAATTTGCGTTGATAAACGCCAGTTTTTGTTCGATATTGAGGGCATGCACAGGTTCCGGTAACGTCCCCAAAATTTTCGCTGCTAAACTGGTATAAGCACTATAGTTTTCCAGCATGGTCCCAACCAGCGGTCCCAAAGCATCGCCTGTGGATCGGTCGCTTCCTATACAAAGAATGATAAGTTCAGAAGTTTGACGATTAAGGTTATTTAATAGTGCCGAAAGGGTAAGAATAAAAGCAGCAGAAGCTTTCTTATCGCCCGGATTAATAATAATTTTTGTTTCCTCTTCCAGGGGAAATGAATTATTTAACAAATTCATTAATTTCTTTGCTCCATTCACAAATAATTCTACTGCAATATATCTCCCATTATGCCTGTTAAAAAGAAAATTATGTATTTCAAGGCAGGATTTTTACTAATATATGAAGAATCATTTTATATCTCAGTTTGAGACAGTTAATTTGGCCAGACAGTATGATTTATGATTGACAAAGGAGGAATTTTTTAATGCATCTGGTAATTATGGGGCCTCCCGGAGCAGGAAAGGGAACCCAGGCAGAAAGATTAACAAAAGAATTTTCTCTCTTGCATATTTCTACTGGCGATATATTTCGTAATGCTGTAAAAGAAGGAACAGAAATGGGGAAGAAAGCAAAGGAATATATGGATAAAGGTGCTCTTGTACCGGATGAAATTGTTATCGGCATTGTAAGAGAAAGATTGTCCAAACCTGATTGTGCCGGAGGAGTCTTGCTGGACGGTTTTCCCCGTACTCTGGAACAAGCGGAAGCATTGGATGAAGTATTAAAAGATCTGGATATGGTTTTTGATGCCGTAATTAACGTCGATGTGAATGAAGAGGAGTTAATTAATCGATTGACCGGCAGAAGAGTCTGCCGGAATTGCGGAACAACCTACCATATTAAATTTAATCCTCCCAAGGTAAGAACTATTTGTGATCATTGTGGGGGTGAACTTTATCAGAGAAGCGACGATACTATTGATACGGTCAAAGAGAGGCTTGTTGTTTATAAAAAGCAGACGCTGCCTATGATGGAATATTATCAGCGCAAAGGTCTTTTGATGAATTTTGATGGGGCCAAAGATATCAATGAAGTCTTTTCAGATATAAAAGCCTATTTAGAGACTAAATAAAAAAGATTAAGTGTGATATTATTATTTTTCGTTTTTTAAGGAATATATTCAGCAAAATTCCAGGAATGCAGGAATTCTTTCTACAGCAGGCGGAGGCTTCTCCGCCTTATTCTTATATCATAATGCGATTACATGAAAACAAACCGAGTGCTTTATATCAACCTCAAATAGGAGAAGGATAATTGATAAGAGCCAGAGAGTATTTGATCCCAGGGCTGGTATAGAGGCTGAGGAGATGGTATGATTGTATAAGCTGGGGCAAGTCGTAAGGATGAAAAAAAGGCATCCTTGCGGTGACGACCGCTGGGTTATAATCAGAATCGGTATGGATTTTCGCATTAAATGTTTAAAATGCGGGAGAAGCATTCTTATTCCCCGCCAAAAGTTTGAAAGAATGGTGAAAAAAATAATTTCGGAGCCGGAGGAATATTAAATATTTCTCGATTTTTTAAAGTAATTTGAGGGGAAAACGATGGGATTTAAGTGCGGGATTGTAGGTTTGCCTAATGTTGGGAAATCGACATTGTTTACAGCTCTTTCCAGCCTGCCGGTAGAGAGGGCTAATTTCCCTTTTTGCACTATTGAACCAAACAAAGGGATTATTCCGTTAGAGGATGATCGGCTCGTGCAAGTAGGGAAAATTGTTGCAGCGCAAAAGATTACCCCGGCAACGCTGACAATGGTTGATATTGCAGGTTTAATTAAAGGAGCCAGCAAGGGTGAAGGATTGGGCAATCGTTTTTTGGCGCATATCAGAGAGATGGATCTTCTTCTTCATGTGGTCAGGGGTTTCCACTCCCCCGATGTTTCCCATGTAACAGGCACTCCATCTCCCCGAAGAGATATCGAGATAGTAGAATTGGAATTAATTCTTGCAGATTTGACTGTTGTTGAAAAACGTTTAGAAAAAGCAGCTAAATCACTAAAGGGCGGCACGAAAGAATTCCTGGAGGAAAAGGTTCTTTTAGAGCAGATGGCCTTTCATCTCGATAACGGTAAGCCGGCCAGAAGTTTCTCGAGTGGTTTACAAGAAAAGAAAATAATTAAAAGCTGGCAGCTCTTAACCGCTAAACCTGTTATTTATATTCTTAATATCGGCGAAGAAAATTTATCTAAAGACAGCTATCGGAACGTACAAGAAGCCAAAGAAGTTGCTGCAGAGAAAGAAGCTCCTTTTTTAAGCATCTGTGCCTCTCTGGAAGTTGAGATGCTTTCCCTCGAAGACGAGGAAAAAGAGTTTTTTCTAGATGGATATGGGATTAAGGAAAGCGGTCTTACAGGAGTAACGCGGCTTGGATATTCCTGCCTTGATCTGCTTACATTTTTTACAATTAAGGGGAAAGAAACCCGTGCCTGGCCTGTTAAAGAAGGGGCTACAGCCAGGGAAGGTGCAGGGAAAATTCATAGTGATATAGAAAGAGGATTTATTGCCGCAGAAGTTATTTATTGGGAAGATCTGGTCAAAGCCGGGTCGGTTGTCGCCGCCAGGGAAAAAGGAGTTTTAAGATTGGAAGGGAAGGATTATCCGGTTAAAGATGGCGATGTGATTTCTTTCCGTTTTAAAGTATAGTAAGCATAGTAAGGAATGAAAATGCCCGGAAAGGAAAGAGCAATGTCAAATAGTGCAAAAAGTATTTTCCTGATTTCTCTTCTTATTGGGCTGGTATGGTTTGCCTGTAAAGTTTCCTGGGTAATCGAACTGGTTATTATCAGCCTTTTGATCGTGTACGTGCTTTTTCCCATTACAGAGTATTTACAAGAAAAGAGAAAAGTCTCCCATCTTTTTGCTGTTACTGTTACCTTCGTTTGTTTTATGTTTACGATACTGGCCCTGATTGGCCTTGTAGTTCCTGTTTTACAAAAAGAAATTCAGGAGATTGCTAACGATTTACCCCAGTATATTTCTCAAATTCAGAATTACATTAAAGAAATTGCGGATTTTTTTATGGCTTTCGATCTGGGGCCTGAAATTATAGATTATATTCTCAGCTTCTCCACAAAGTTGACGCCTTTCCTTGAAGAGGTAGCAACTTTCAGCGTATCCGTTATTTCCGGTTTTATAGATATCTTCTTTATTTTATTTATTGTTTTTTATCTGCTATATGATTTTAAAAATATCCGTCTTATGCTCATCAAGATTTTACCGGTTCAATACAGAAAAATTGGCGAAGATATAATCGGCCTTATTGATCGCAATGTCGGCAATTATATCAGGGGAAACTTTATTCGTTGCTTAATTGTCGGGGTTTTAACCGGTTTTGTTCTTTTCTTGGTGGGGATGCCGTATTCCCTTCTGTTAGGTATCACTGCAGGTGTTTTAAATATTATTCTTTATATAGGCCCTTATATCGCTGCAGTTCCGGCGCTTATCCTAAGCTTTTCTCCGCTGACTCCTTCACCTGTTATTGTTATTCTTATCTATTTGATTGTTCAGATTATTGACGGAACGGTTTTGTCGCCGCTGTTGCTTGGCCGGGCGGTTAAGCTAAAACCGATTACCGTTATTATTTCTCTGCTGATTGGTCAACAGCTGGCCGGTTTTCTTGGCATGATCCTCTCTACCCCAATCGCGGGGATTATTCGCAGCCTATTAGAGTACTTTGATCATGAAAAAAGAAAGGCAAAGTAGTTGTGCAAGCACTATTTGTGCTGATGATAAAATAGGGGGACGCTCAAGGATATTTTGGATTATGGTGAAATAGCGGAATCTCAGTATGTCTCTTGCGCGAGCTGCACGGTTGTGTTATGATTATTGCCGTAATCTTTGCGGCATAATGTACCGAAATCCGTGTTTTAACCCTGCCTCCTCTACCGGGGGAGGCCGCTAGTCCGAAGGGAGGTGAAGAAAAATATGCCAATGTATGAAGTGATGTTCCTTATCCAGCCGGATCTTGAAGGTGATCCTCTTGAAGAAGCCATCAGTAAAGTACAGGATTTGTTGGAAAAAGAAGGCGCGCAAATAGTTAATCTTAAAAAGATTGGAAAACGCAGGCTGGCTTATGAAATTAACGATTTCAAAGAAGGTTTTTATGTTTTACTATATGCCGAAGCAGAGCGGGCTATTGCACCTGTTTTGGAACATTTTTTTAAGGTTTCGGAAGGTTACCTGCGCTATATGGTAATACGAGTTGAACAAGAAAAGAACAAGCAGGAAAAAATTATAGAAGAAGAAATTGCTACGGATAAGGCGAGCGTTAAGGAAGAAATTTAATGTTCAAAAAAGAAAAGCGAGTTATCTCCCGCCTTGAAGTTGAAGGTGGGCCGGGCGATATAAATCTGTTTAGTATTACTCAGGAGTCGGAAGTCAGAAGACAGGAGCCAGACTAAAAGATCGGTGGAAGCATTTTAGAACCTTGTTGGATACCTGACTGCTGAATTCTGAATAAATAAGTAGTAAATCTACTTAATTCCATGAGGTGATGAGATGTTAAACAGGATTATTTTAATCGGACGGCTGGCACAGGACCCCGAATTGCGTTACACACCGGCTGAGGGAGTGGCGGTCTGTACTTTTAGTATTGCGGTGGAACGTCCTTTTACTAACCAGAAAGGCGAGAAGGATGTAGATTTTATTCGTATTGTTGTTTGGAGAAAGCAGGCAGAGAATTGCGCTAACTATTTATCAAAAGGTAGAATGGTTGCCGTAGAAGGACGTTTGCAAATTCGTTCCTATGAAGACAGGGAAGGCATAAGAAGGACGATCGCTGAAGTTGTTGCTTCCGGAGTTACTTTTCTTGATGGGCGTAAAGATACTTCTGATGACCGGGATCGTTCTATACCGTCTCCTGAGGGAGAGAATTTTGATGTGCGGGATGACGATGTCCCATTTTAAATAAGGAATGAAGGAGGCTGACCTGCTTTTCATTTTTACAGTGGAAGGCAAGATCAACTATGAAGAAGGAAAAAAGAAAAGGTAAAAAAAAGGTATGCACTTTTTGCGTCGATAAAGTTGAATATATTGACTATAAGGCAGCTGAAAAACTGCGTCGTTTTGTTACAGATCGCGGTAAAATCTTGCCGAGACGTATTTCCGGGAATTGCGCCAAGCATCAGCGGCAGTTGACGACAGCCATTAAGCGAGCTAGACAGATGGCTCTGCTTCCATACACATCGGAGTAAAAAGAAGCGGTAGCTCGACAAGGGTTACCGCTTCTCGTATACGGAACATATGCTGTGAAGATACACAAAAATTAGTTTTTGTTGCAGGGAAGGAAAACAGCAGGGGAAAGCGAATAATTTTACGTTGTAATCGCATGTTGTAAGAAGGAGTTGAAAGGCATGAAAGTAATATTAATCCAGGACTTTTTAGATCTTGGTAAAAAAGGAGACCTCAAGGAAGTTGCCGCGGGATATGCACGTAACTATCTTATTCCAAAAGGTATAGCTGTAGAGGCAACCCCGGGTCAGCTCAGAGCTTTTAATGCAAATAAGGAAGTGCTTTCCAGGAAAAGTGCCAAACAGGCAGAATCAGCCCGGGAAATAGGCGAAAGACTAAACGGCAAATTGTTTGTCATCAAAGTTAAAGCGGGAGAAGGCGGACGACTTTTCGGATCGGTGACTTCAGCAGATGTGTCTGCTGTTATGGAGAAATCCGGTTTTAAAGTCGATAAGAAAAAAATTGAAATGGCAGAACCAATTAAAGAAGTGGGAGAATTTGAGGTCCTGGTAAAATTGCATCCTGAAGTTCGCGTTCCCATCAAAGTAGCCGTCGAAACGGAAGAGGAGGCATAAGGGTCTGGAGAAAGGAGGCGGCGGGGTTTAAAGTTAATTTCATACCCTGCT
Source organism: uncultured Dethiobacter sp. (assembly GCA_964419485.1). Lineage (GTDB taxonomy): Bacteria > Bacillota > Dethiobacteria > DTU022 > UBA8154 > DUNV01. The sequence continues at coordinate 8,478 of CAYQQF010000018.1, read as the reverse complement.
TGTCAAGATGCAAAAAAATGAAAAGAAGGCATTTCAGGGATTGCCGGGAGGAAACAGGGATAAGTTAAAGCAGAGAGTCGAAAGCTTCTACGATATGCTTTCCGGTGTTTATGGTGCTGATAAACTTATTTTAAAAGCCATTAAACTTGAAGCTCTTTCTTTAATGCGGTCCAAACAAATTGAAAAAAGGGTCCTTGGTTTACAAAAAATTATTTTTGAGGATCCGACTATGGATAAGGTCCCCTCTTTGCTGGAAATTACTTCTATTATGGAACAACTTGAGGAGCAGGCTGCCGAGTTTCTTGCCCAGCGTACACTGGAAGAATCCCTGGAACAAAAGATTAGCCGGAAGCTGCAGGAAAAACACGAGGAATATATCCATGAAGTAAAGAAACAACTGTTAAAAGAAGAAGGAGGACCGGAAAACCCCCAAACACTCAAAAAATATGCCTGGGTGGAGAAGATGCACGCTGCTGCTCTTTCCAGGTCTGCTATGGAATTTTTACGTCCTTCTTCTCTTGAGGAAATTGTCGGTCAGGGAAAAGGCATTCGGGCGTTAATGTCCAAACTGGCTTCTTCATTTCCCCAGCATGTAATTATTTATGGTCCACCGGGGATTGGCAAGACAGCCGCAGCAAGATTGGCGCTGGAAGCAGCAAAAAAAATGCCTCATACACCCTTTAGCCGTGAAGCACCTTTTGTGGAAATTGATGCTACGACTTTGCGCTGGGATCCCAGAGAAACTACCAATCCACTTTTGGGTTCAGTTCATGATCCGATTTATCAGGGAGCCAGAAAAGATTTAAGTGAAGGAGGCATCCCCGAACCCAAGCCTGGACTTGTCACGGATGCTCATACGGGAGTGCTTTTTCTTGATGAGATAGGTGAGATGGATCCATATCTCCAGAGCAAATTACTGAAAGTCCTGGAAGATAAAAAAGTTTATTTTGATTCTGCGTATTATGATCCGTCGGATTCTCAGGTACCCAAGTATATCCGCAAGCTGTTCGAGGAAGGAGCGCCGGCCGATTTTGTTCTCATCGGGGCAACTACCAGGTCTCCCGATAATGTTTCTCCCGCCCTTCGCTCCCGCTGCAGTGCGGTTTATTTCGAACCGCTTTCCCCGGAGAATATTGTTGAGATTATTAATAATGCCGCCAGGAAACTCAATGTACAAATTTCCCAGGGTGCGGCAGAGCACATATCCCGTAATACCTGTGAAGGCAGAAAAGGGGTCAACTTGCTGGCGGATGCCTATGGGCTGGCCAGGTATATTAAGTATCTGGAAAATCCTGCACAGCAGGCCGAAGAAAATGAAAAGATATTCATCTCCGAAGACCTTGCCAGAGAGGTGATACAGAGCAATCGCCTTGTTCCGGCAATTTTGCCCGAAACATCGATTCCACAGGTGGGCAAAGTTTATGGGTTGGCGGTCTCGGGCTATCTGGGGAGTGTCCTGGAAATTGAGGTAGTTTCTTTTCCGAGTGCGGAAGCCGGAAAAGGGAAGATACGTTTTAACGAAGCTGCCGGTTCTATGGCGCGGGATTCAGTTTATAACGCAGCATCGGTTTTACGTAAATTGACCGGAATGGATATCGGGGCTTTTGATCTGCATTTTAACGTAGTCGGAGGAGGCAATATTGATGGCCCATCGGCCGGCGCCGCTCTTTTTCTGGCCCTTTACAGTACTCTGATGCAGATTCCTCTGCGACAGGATATTGCTGTCAGCGGTGAACTCTCTCTGCATGGGAAAGTTAAACCGGTGGGAGGGTTGTTTGAAAAATTGTATGGCGCCAGGGTGGCCGGCATGAAAAGTGTTTGTCTTCCCGTTGAAAATGTGTGTGAATTGCCTTCTACGCTGCAAGACATGGAGGTTTTTTATGTGAACAGCGTGGAGGAGTTGCTTTCGCGAATGCTGGTAAGGGAGTGCTCCGGATGAATGTCGAAGCTTCTCAAAAACTTCCTCCCCAGAATCTGGAAGCCGAGCAATCGGTTCTGGGTTCTATGCTTATTGACAAGGATGCTCTGCTGGAGGTTACAGAGATTTTATCAGCAGAGGATTTTTATCGCGAAGTACACCAGGAAATATTTCGAGCTATTATACACTTATCCGACAAAAATGAACCGGTGGACCTGGTAACGGTTTGCGAAGAACTGGAAAAGAAAAATATTTTGGAAAAAATTGGCGGAGCTGCATACCTGGCAACATTGGCCAACATAACCCCTACTGCTGCGCATGCTGCATATTACTCGCAGATCGTAAGAGAAAAATCTATTTTGCGCCGATTGATACGTGCAGCAACAGAAATTGTCGGTAAGAGCTACGAGTACATAGAGGATGTGGAAGAGTTTCTGGACGCCGCTGAACAGACTATTTTCGAAGTCGCCGGGAGCAAGGACAGCAGTAGCTTTATTGCCCTGAAGGGAGCTCTGGAAGAAACTTTTGAAAAGCTGGATCAGCTTAAACAGAGAAAAGGCGGCGTAACCGGCTTGTCAACCGGTTTTGTTGAACTGGATAATCTTACATCAGGTCTTCAAGATTCCGATCTAATTATTGTTGCGGCACGTCCCAGTATGGGAAAAACAACACTGGCGCTTAATATGGCACAAGAGATTACTGTGAACAAAAAGCTGCCCGTTGCTTTTTTTAGCCTGGAAATGTCCCGGGAACAATTAGCCCAGAGGATGCTCTGTTCCTACGGGGAGATCGATGCCCAGCGCTTGCGGAGAGGATTTCTTACCCAGGATGAGTGGCCGAAGATTGCCAGGGCAGTCGGGCCTCTGTCTGAAGCACCCCTTTATATCGATGATACACCTGCTATTTCTGTAATAGACATGAGGGCCAAAGCGCGCCGTTTAAAAATGGAAAAAGGCCTGTCTGCAGTTTTTGTAGATTATCTGCAGTTAATGAAAGGTCATGACAGAGCCGAAAACAGGCAGCAGGAAATATCCGCCATTTCGCGTTCTCTTAAGGCTCTTGCCAAAGAGCTGAATTGTCCTGTCGTGGCACTTTCACAGTTGAGCCGGGCCGTCGAACAGAGAGTAGATAAACGCCCTATCCTCAGCGATCTGCTGGAATCCGGCGGTATTGAAGCCAACGCAGATCTGGTTCTTTTTATTTACAGGGATGATTATTATCATCCCGAAACAGAAAAAAAACATATTACAGAGATTATTATTTCCAAACAACGAAACGGCCCCACGGGGAAGTTTGAGCTTTATTTTATGGATCATTTTAATAAATTTTTAAACCTGGCAAAACGGGAAGAAGAGTAAAAATACTCATAGAAGCGAGCTGAGAAGCATGAGAAAACGTTCTGCTGTTACAGTTGTCGGAAGCCAGTGGGGTGATGAAGGAAAAGGAAAGATTAGCGATTTTCTTGCAGAGCGTGCCGATATTATTGTTCGCTACCAGGGAGGACCAAATGCCGGCCACACGGTTGTGATTGAAGAAGAGACATATAAGCTGCACCACCTTCCCAGCGGAGTTTTTCACCGGGGGAAAATCTGTATTCTGGGAAACGGGATGGTTATTGATCCCCTGGCACTCCAGGCAGAACTGCAAAGCCTTAAAAAAAGGGGTATTTCTCCGGGAAGAATGTATATCAGCGACCGGGCACATCTTATTATGGCCTATCATAAAGTGCTGGATGAACTGGAAGAGAAGGAAAGAGAAGGAACGCAAATCGGCACGACCCTCCGGGGGATTGGCCCGGCTTATGTGGATAAGGTTTACCGTATCGGCCTGCGGTTTGGCGATCTTATTGATGAAGAGGAACTCAAGAAAAAAATTCGGGAAATTCTCCTGGTAAAAAACAGGATATTACGTCAGCTTTATCAACATCCCGGTTTTTCCCCGGAAGAAATTGAAAAAGCATACTTCTCCGTTTTTCAGCAACTCCGTCCGTATATAGCCGATACTTCGGCGCTTCTTGCCGGCGAGATCCAAAAGGGAGCACGGGTTCTTTTTGAAGGGGCTCAGGGGACAATGCTGGATCTGGATCACGGTACTTACCCCTTTGTGACATCTTCAAATCCTATAGCGTCGTGTGCTTCTTCCGGAGCCGGGGTAGGCCCGGATGTAGTGGCAAATGTGCTGGGGATTACTAAAGCGTATACCACAAGGGTCGGTGAAGGCCCCTTCCCCACTGAACTTAAAAATAAAGTCGGAGATTATATCCGTGAAAAGGGCAGAGAATATGGCACGACTACGGGCCGACCCAGGCGTACGGGCTGGCTTGATGGTGTTGCTCTCAAATCTGCCTGCCGTATCAATGGATTTCGTTCCCTTGCCGTAACATTGCTTGATGTTCTAAGCGGACTGGATGAAGTATGCATTGCGACAGCATATCGATGCGGTGATAAAATACTGGAGCATTTTCCTTCTCAAGCGCATATGCTAGAAAAATGCACCCCTGTATATCGTGTCTTTAAAGGTTGGGATGCAGATGTTGCTGAAGCCAGGTCGTTAGAGGACCTGCCTTTGGAAGCCGTAGAGTACCTCCGCGGCCTGGAGGAAATCTTACAGGTGAAAGTTTCACTGGTCTCCGTTGGCCCTCGGAGAGACCAAACGATTATTCTGGATGATATTTTTTAAAATTATTTAATTATTTTGTTCATTCTTGGCAGGAATTTCCCTCCTTCAAATCGAATAATAAATCGATGTTAAAAATTCTTAACAAAATTAACATTCATCCCTTTATATGGAGATACTTTTTGCAGGGGTTTGACGACAGAGGAGGATATTTATGGAACTGCCGGGAACGGGGGCATTATTAAATTTTGCCAAAAAATGTACCGGTTGGTGCAGGCCGGTTCTTTTTTTCTCGCTTAGCAGTATTATTGTCTGGGGGGGGTTGAATGCCTTCCTTTTACAAAAGGGTAATCTTTTAATGGTAGAGCTAAACGGAATGGAAATTGGCTTAATTGCCAGTGAGGATGATTTGGATGAAATTCTTTTAACTCTGGAAAATGAGGCTGCCGATTATTATGGCCGTCCCGTTAAGCTTGAAGAAACGGTAACTGCCAGGGAAGTTCATTTACCTCTGGAAGAAGCTGAACCTGAAAAAGTATATGCTCAGCTTCACAATATGATCAGCTATAAAGTGGCGGCGCAAATGGTAACAGTGAACGGAAAAGATGTTTTGCCTCTTTCTTCGGAAGAGGATGTGGATTTCCTTTATGAGATCGTGGCCAGCGCCTTTATCTCTCCAAAAGAAAATGTTTTACTGGAGAATGTTCAGGTGGAAGAAAAAATTTCCATCCGGGAATATTATTGCTATCCTGAGGAAATTTGCGATGTTGAGACCGTTGCTGCCGTTTTGCTGAGGGGTACGGATCGCAGAGAAGTATACCTCGTTTCACGCGGAGATTCCTTGTGGAAAATTGCCCGGGATTACAGCCTTTCTGTTGATGAATTAAAAGAGGCCAATCCTCAACTCCAGGGAGAAAATTTGCAAATCGGCGATGAAATAAACCTTATTGTTCCGGAGCCTATGGTAAATGTCATTACCGTCGAGCGACTGACAGTTGAAGAAAAAATACCTTTTGAAACAAAGTACAGCTACGATAACTCGCTGTGGAAGATGCAAACTAAGGTAATAGAAACCGGAAAACTTGGGACTAAAGAGGTTGTCTATCAGATAACCAGAGAAAACGGGATAGAAACCTTTAAGGAAATTATCCAGGAAACGGTGATTAAAGAGCCTGAACCACAGCTTATGGCCCGGGGGACTGCCGAGATTCCGTCCAGAGGTACCGGAAGCTTTATTTGGCCTGTACAAGGTGGCGGACGAATTACATCCGGTTATGGATGGCGCAATGGAAGGTCTCATGCTGGGGTGGATATCGCTGCCAGCAAGGGAACTCCCGTGCTGGCAGCCGACAGCGGAGTTGTAGTTTTTGTAGGCTGGGACGGCGGATATGGAAATTCAATCGTTATTTTTCATGGGCACTACTATACACGCTACGCCCATAATTCAAAGAATAATGTTACTAACGGTCAGGCGGTAAACAAGGGACAGGTAATTGCTAATATGGGAAGCACAGGAAGGTCATCGGGTTCTCATTTGCATTTTGAAATCCGTACCGGGGGAATTTATGGCCAAACAATAAATCCGCTTAATTTCTTCAGCCCGTGATAAAAAATAATGACTGGTGCAAAATAAAGGAAAACTAGAATTAAATTAGATTACCATGTAGAAATAAATATAATGTCATCGGAAAATAATCTTTTTGTAACATATCTGTAATATTGAGGGGGCAAAATTAAAGTATGAGTTGACCCCCTCTTAAAATATATATTTTTAGCGTGGCCTGGTGGCCACGTTTTTTTTTGTAATTGCCATCGTAAGTTAAAGAAGGAGTCTTAGATAAGGTGGACGAACTAATTATGTAAAGTTACTGAAATAAAGGAGTTATTTTTGTGAACGAGAAGATTCTAGTCGTTGATGATGAAAAACCTATTGCTGAGATTATTAAATACAATCTTGAAGAGGAAGGTTTCCGCGTGCTGGTTGCTTTTGACGGCGTGGAAGCTCTGCGCCTGGCGTTTGAAGAGAGACCGGCATTAATTCTTTTGGATATCATGCTGCCGAGAATTGATGGGTTCAACGTTTGCAAACAGATCCGTCAAAAAATGGATGTGCCTATTATTATGCTTACGGCCAGAGAAGGAGAAATCGATAAAGTTATGGGGCTGGAACTTGGGGCAGATGATTATGTAACCAAACCCTTTAGTGCCCGCGAACTTATAGCCAGGATTAAAGCGGCACTTCGCCGTGTGCAAATGCAGCAGACACCGTCCAGAAAGTTGACTTGCGGCGATCTGGTCCTTGATACCGGTACAATGCAGGTTAAAAAGGGAGAGCGCAGTATTGAGCTGACATATCGCGAATTTAAACTACTTGAATTTTTGCTGCAAAACGTGGATTATGTATTTACACGTGAAAAACTGCTGGAAAAGGTATGGGGCTTTGATTATAGCGGAGATCTACGGACAGTAGATGTTACTGTCCGCCGGCTCCGGGAGAAAATCGAAGATGATGCGGGTAATCCGGTGTACCTCTGTACAAGGCGGGGCGCTGGATATTTCCTGAGGGGGATTTCGTAATGCGTCTGGGCATGCAGTGGAAGATTGTTTTCGTCTATTCTCTGCTAATCCTTTTTGCCATGCAGTTAAGCGGCGTTTATCTGGTCAAGTCACTGGAAAGGTATTATCTGCACAACTTTGCTGACGGACAGGTATTACAGGGCGAATTACTGGGCAACTTTATCCGCAGATACCTTGTGGAAGACGAGCAGAACAGCGATTTAATTTCTTCCCTTATTGTCGAGTTTGGAGGGGGTGTTCCGGGAACTGAAACGATGGTGCTGGACCGCTATGGGCGTCTTCTGGGGGGTGTGGATCAGAGGACTTTACTTACACCGGGAGACCGGGTGATCCAGGACGATATTTTACTGGCGCTAACAGGAAACAGGATAGAAGATGTCAGGGTCGACCCGGAAACAAAGATCCGCTATCACATTCTCGCTCTTCCCGTTAAAGACGGTGCCTCGGTAGTAGGAGTGGTTTATTTAAAAGGTTCTCTGGAGACGATTTATTTAACCCTGCAAGAGATTAAGGTTATGCTGATTAGCGGATGGGTTATTGTTCTGGCTATTGCTATTGTGATCGGATTTATGTTGACGAGAACCATTACCATGCCTATTCGTGTATTGACTTCACGTGCGGCAGCAATGGCCGGCGGAGATTTTTCTCAGTCGATTGATGTCCAATCCAGGGATGAAATTGGTGAGCTTGCAGGTATGTTTAATTTTTTAACTGCCAGGTTGAAGGAGACCTTACGAGAAATTTCTGCTGAGAAAAATAAGGTTGAAGCGATTTTAAATTATATGAGTGATGGAATTATCGCTTTAAATAAAGAAGGAGAAATGATTCACCTCAACCCGGCGGCGCAGGGGTTTTTAAAACTTACAGGGGTACCAGTAAAATTGGGATTACCCGGGAAGCCAATCCTTGAGAAACTTTTTTCCCCCTTTGAAGTAGATGAACTGCTTTGCAGTACGGTGCCGGAAACCAGGGATGTGGACCTGGGAGGGGAGGGAGAAAAAATATTGCAGGTGCATTTTGCGCCGATTAGGGAAAGTGAATTTTTGCAAGGGTACCTGATTGTTCTTCATGATATAACTAAGGAGAGAACTTTTACACGTTTGCAGCAAGAATTTGTGGACGATGTATCCCACGAACTCAGGACCCCTCTTACAACAATAAAAAGCTATGTTGAAACTTTATTAAACGGCGCCCAGGAAAATCCCTCTATCAGGAGCCGTTTTTTGCGGGTGTTAGAAAAAGAGACGGAACGGATGGTCAAACTGGTCCATGATTTGCTGATGCTTTCTCAGCTGGATTACCAGAAGGCCAGCTGGCGAAAAGAAAAAACCGACCTGGTAGTACTGGTTAAGGAAGTTTTGGAACAG
>CAYQQF010000017.1:0-17131 GCA_964419485.1 uncultured Dethiobacter sp. | reverse complement strand
TCCTATTTAAATTTTGCGGGTTTCTTACTCAACGTTTTTATGTTATTTTTAAATAAAAATTAATTGGAGTTAAAGATGGATCCATTACTTATATTCTCAGTTATTACCATTTTGTTCTATGCCGGCACATCTATATACCTTAAAAGAAAGTTTAATATAAAAACTTCCGGCTTTTTTTATATTCACTCTAATAAAATTCATAAATATGGTGAAACATTTCTCTTAATATTAATTTTGATAGTAGGGGGTATAGCCCTATTTAGATATAGTGTACCAATAGAACCGCCCTATTGGTACACTATACCATTTATGCTAATATGCATTTTTAGAGCGTTTATGGAATGGAAGTTTGATAAAGATGCAAAAAAATATATTTTATCTTTACTCGAATTTATGTTCCTATTAATTCTTCTATTTGGGTTAATTCACCTTTATAGCCCCTGACCTGGGTTATACCCGATTTGCTGGACTCACAAGAGTGGCAAATAATAGTGGTTACACTAGTGGAGTGAAAAAACCAACAGGAAAAATAAGAAATGTTTTTGCAAGTTGTTACTTCCTTTGTTTAACGGCCCAAAAACTGTCAGATATATTGACCAGAAAACCTAAAAGCGGGTTTAACGCTTCAGGGCCAAGGCTCTAATGCTTTACTCCACAGCTTGTACCATGCTTTATTTGTCTTACCATCTATGACAAAAAATAACTGCTCCTAGGAGCAGTTGGTCACCTGCCTTTATTAAGTTTCGGGACTGTGGATTAGTTGCTGTTTTATAACATATATGTTATAATGAAATGACCAAAGGGGGATAGTAAAGTGTACGAAATAGACTATTATCAAGAAAAAGGTCGGTTTCCAGTGCTTGAATTCATGAAACAATTACCCCCTAAGGCAACAGCAAAGATGATTAGAAATATTGATTTACTTTAAAACAATGGTTTTCAACTGGGTTTTCCTTTTATATCCAGGATAACTGGAACCGATGAGCTTTGGGAATTAAGAACTAAATATGACCAAAACTATTACAGAGTTATCTTTTTTCACTTCCAAAATGGGATGTTTGTCCTATTGCACGCTTTTATTAAAAAAACCCAAAAAATACCGGAAAGAGAGATAAAAGTTGCATTAAATAGATTGAATAGGTATAAAGAAAGGAGAAAATAAGAATGAATCACAAAGAAGCTAAAAAGATTTTATTATCCAATCCTGAAATTAAAAAAGAATATGATGCTTTAGAGCTTGAATATGCAGTAAAAGATGCCTTGATCAAGTTACGGGCTGAAAAAGGTCTTACCCAGCGTGATCTTGCTGCGCTGATCGGAGCTAAACAATCAGCTATAGCAAGGCTGGAAAGCGGAAGATATAACCCCTCTGTTAAACTGTTGGGCAAGATCGCAAAAGCTACGGGCAAAAAACTTTCCATCAGGTTTGAATAATAACTCACGGCAAATCAAGAAACCACCTAGTTTAAATTCATTCTTTTGTAAATGTAAAATTAGGATATCGACCGCTTTGAATATCACTATTTTTGAAAAAGAAAAAGACCAATTTGCGGCCAATTTGAGCTAAAACACTATGGAAAGTATATAATCAGTTGAACAATATGTAGTACCCTTTCCGGCGGCGATACCCATTTTAACGCTATTTTTGAAACACTATAATACATTATGATTCGCAGTAGAATTGTAAATAGTAGAATTTTAATCCGTCGGCCGCAGGTTCGAATCCTGCCGGGCGTGCCATAATGACCTAGCATGGATGTCCATTTTAACGGTGGTTAAAGGACATCCATTTTTATAACACAGTATAAAAACTGCAACCCAGCCTATTACTTGGCTAGTTACCATCAATGGTGGTCTTGCTTTTTCTCCAGTTTTAATTCCAGGCCAACACCGTCCAGTATTTTTAAGAAATTATCCAGGGTAGGGATATGTTTCTCGCGTTCAAACCTGGAAATAACCTGTTGCTTGACCCCGACCATTTCTGCCAGTTCCTGTTGCGTTAAACCTTGCTCTTTACGGGCTTTGACAACTTCCCTAATCAGTTTATATTCTCTCTCAACTTCACTGTAGGCCGTTGCAAATTTGTCGTTCCTTTTGTCGTACCCAGAAAATGGCCTGTTTTACCTTCCCTGATCTACCATAATGAGAAGACAAATATACTCTGATAACTTTTTTATTGAAGTCGATATCCGACAATTTTAGTACTAAGTGGTTATTGATACTTGCTGCCGGATGTGGTATATTAAAAACCGATTTCAATAATAGAGGTGTAAAATGTTTATTGTAAAGATGAGGCTTATCTAACCAAACGATAAAAGTAAGGAGAAAGGCCTGCTGTCAGGCTCTTTGGGCCTGCCTTTTTTGCATTCTTGCAATGAACATTTGTACACTTTACAATGCAAACCTTTGTAAAATTATTGAGATACACTGCCTTTTTTGCAGTTGTGATTTTATATTTCTCAGAACGATAGGGTTGCGGGTGAATTATGTTCATCTGCAGCCCTTTGTTTTTGAGGAGTAATGATTAAATTGAACATGGTTGGGACGTGAAGGACATGAGTCAAGTAAAAAAACAGCCGGCAGTTGATAACGATACAAACTGGCAAAAAAATATTGTTCTTTTTTTAGGAAGCCAGACAATATCCCTTTTGGGTTCTTCCCTGGTTCAATTTGCTGTCTTCTGGCATATAACATTGACCACACAGTCGGGTGTCATGATGACCATATACACTGTTTGTTGTTTAGTGCCTTCCTTTTTCCTGTCGCCGTTTGCCGGGGTATGGGCCGACCGCTTCAGCCGTAAAATTCTCATCATTGGGGCAGACGCACTGATCGCCATCGCGACACTTATACTGGCTATTTTGTTTTTTATGGGATACGATGCTATCTGGTTGCTGTTTGTCATCGCAGCTGTCAGGGCTATTGGGACAGGTATTCAAGCCCCGGCGGTCGGAGCCATTCTTCCCCAGATCGTGCCGGAGGATAAGCTTACGAAGGTGAATGGCATAAACGGAAGTATTCAAGCAACTGTAAACCTTCTTTCCCCAATGGTTAGCGCCGCGTTGTTTACAGTAGCCTCCATGGAAGCCATCTTCCTTATTGACGTAATTACCGCCTCCATAGCAATCTTTATCTTAGTATTTTTGCATATTCCAGTGCATGCCAAAGCATTACAAAAACAAGCGGTCGGCTATTTCAGCGATCTGAAGCAAGGATTTAACTATATTAAAAACCACGACTTTCTCAAAACCTTCTTTGTATTTTTTGCTTTTTTCTTTGTGCTCATCGCACCGGCAGCATTTTTAACCCCACTGCAGGTCACACGCAGTTTCGGCAGTGATGTCTGGCATTTAACGGCGCTGGAAATAACTTTCTCCACAGGTATGATGCTGGGAGGCATTATCATGGCCTCTTGGGGCGGCTTTAAGAACAAGACTCATACCATGATACTGTCAATGCTTATCTCCGGGGTCTGCACGTTCGCACTGGGTATTGTCCCTGTTTTTGCTGTATACCTTGTCTTCATGGGTATAACCGGCGTAACGATACCCCTCTTTAATACTCCCTCTATGGTTTTATTACAGGAGAAGGTTGAGGGAAACTACCTTGGCCGGGTCTTTGGGGTACTGACAATGATTTCGACCTCCATGATGCCTCTGGGGATGCTCGTGTTCGGGCCAATATCCGACATTATTAAAATTGAATGGCTGCTTATTGGAACAGGCGCCCTTGTGTTCCTGCTTGGTTTTGTTATGTTAAGCAGCAAAACACTGGTTCAAGCAGGCAGATAGAGCATTTTCGAAAACAGGAGGCGCCGGGCAAGCATTAAAAGAGTGTTCAAAGTTGTGCAAGCCCCTCGCTCTTTTTGCCGATCCCTTCATCCTTTACTGGTGAGGAAATGACAATATATTAATGAGCAGCAGCTGCGCAACTGTTGCAATATGATGTGGAAGGGTACAAAAAAATACAGCGCCATGCGCTGTGAGGAAGTAATCGTCCCTATGCTCTCTTTGAAACTTGTAAGGGCAGATTTGCCATCCGGCTCACATATATCGATTATAATTTAATAACTAATCTCTTAGTCTTCCCTTTTTTTTCTTTCCCGGTTAATTCATAGCTTGCCCACGGTCCAAAATACACTTTTATTATACTCCCATTTTTAAGTATATCCTGAACATCTTGATTTTTAATTCTTTCCAATAAATTATCTGTAGCTTCAACAATATTTTCTTTATCTCCAAAGACAATATCTTTCTGTTCTCTCATATAATTCTCAACCACAGCAGCCATATGATATTTTTCGGTTCTATTAAAAGTAAATTTACTTTGCGAAACATGCGTTAATAAATTGAATCTTATTTTCTTTATATTTAGTACCCCAAATTGAAAACGCAATTGACTAAAATCATAATCACTTAAGTCTAATTCAACGTCGGAACTGATTAATAAACTATCTTCATCTTTTTCACCTTCGAGCAAGTCTAGATTATCTCCTATTTTATGCAGCAATTCTAAACGCTTTTCTATTAGTAATTCTATTAAATTTATTCCTGGAGTGCCGACTCGTCTAGAATATAAACGATAACCTGGTTCTGATATTTTCGATTTACTGAATTCAACATTTAAATGTAGTTTTTTCGGATAGTTTTCCACTACATGAATAAAGTCTGATTCTGTGCGAACGTTTTCTATTTTAGCATTTACAAAGGAAAAAAAAGTTTCTTTCATAAATAATCAGCCCTTTGTTTAATAGATTAATCTTCTACTATTTTTTAACATTAAAGCCGCTAGATCTGCATATGCTACAGTCAATAAACAAAGAGGCATATCCCCTATTTGGAATTTATGTTTTGAACCCTCTATGGGTAGATTCCTAATCCGATTCTTCAATAGTGATGGGGACATATACAGTATTGCCGTCTCTATAAATTAATACTACCACTTTTTCTCCAATTTTGGTATTCCGTACTTCTTCCTGTAAATATTCAGGGTCATTAATTGTTTTCTTATTATATTCGAGAATAATATCTCCTCTTTGCAGGCCCGCTTTTTGAGCAGGCGAATTGTCTGCAACTGCAGTTATTAATACACCCTCAGGCTTTTCCAATCCAAAGTAATCTGCAAGTTCCTCAGTAACCGGCTGGATGTACACGCCCAACCACGGTCTTATCACTTTACCGGTATTAATGAGCTGGTCCAATACCTGCGTAACGGTCGAGCTGGGAATGGCAAATCCTATTCCCTGGGCCTGCGCATTTATTGCCGTATTAATACCGATTACTTTACCCTGAAGATCGATTAAAGGACCGCCGCTGTTGCCGGGATTGATTGAAGCATCCGTCTGTAAAAGATCTTTAAACTCATTTCCATCAATGGTTATTGGCCTTCCTTTTGCGCTTATAACTCCCACTGTAACTGTATGGTCAAGTCCATACGGGTTGCCGATGGCAATAACCCAGCTGCCAACCTCGAGCTTGTTGGTATCTCCAAATTCGAGAAAGGGAAGGTTATTGCCGGCGTTAATCTTTAATATCGCCAAATCTAATTGTTCATCTGAACCAATCAATTTTGCTTCGTAGGGCTCTTTTGTACTGCTTAAATACACATTTATTTTTGAAGCACCGTTAACAACATGATTATTTGTTACTATACAGCCATCCTTGGAAATGATAAAACCTGATCCCAAACCGTTTCTAAGTTCCGGTTGACTTTTAAATAAATCTCCAAAAAAATCTCTAAAGAAGGGATCGTTTAGAAAAGGATCGTATTGCCCTTGGGATGGTATTTCAGTCTCAATTTTAACAACTGCCGGACTTGCCTGTTTAACAATGGTTTGGATTGTATCCGGCCCCAGAAATTCATTCAAGGAAACTGTACCCGGATTTTGTACGGCTTCAGCAGGTGAAACCTTAGAAATAGAGATATTATATTTACTCCCCATAATTAGACCGACTGCCAATACAATGCCTGTTAAAAGAACAAAGAAGATTAGCGATTTTCTCTTTAAACTCATAATAATCTGCCTCCATTTCAAATTTTTAAAAACAGGCCAAATAAAAAACTATCTATAAGTAATTACGTATTAACAGTTAATTTGGTTTTATGAAGGGCAATTTTTTTTAAATGCAAAACCTGGAAGATAATACCGAAGATGATTATAATAAACGGATAGCGACATCAAAATTAAATGGCGGCAAAGTCAAGAGAAAGAGCTTCTGCCACAGCTCTATTAACGACCTTACCGTTAATGACATTTATTCCCTGGCACAGTGGCCTCTGTTCGGCTATGATACCTTCATATCCTTTCTCCGCCAATTCTAAAGCAAAAGGTAATGTTGCATTATTTAGGGCATAGGTTGACGTGCGGGGAACAGCTCCGGGAATATTGGGAACGGCATAATGGAGCACACCATAACACTCATAAGTAGGCATGTGGTGGGTCGTGATATGATCCATTGTTTCGATACAGCCGCCCTGGTCAATGGCTACGTCTACGATCACACTTCCCGTTTGCATTGTTTCGACCATCTCTTTTGTACATAGTTGGGGTGCCCTTCCCCCGGGAATAAGCACGGCACCAATTAGCAGATCTGCTTTAGCCACAGCCTGAGCAATATTCTGCGGATTGGAGTATAAGGTTAACAACCTGCCACCATTCGCTTCATCAAGGTAACGGAGTCTCTGCACATTAACATCTATAACGGTTACTTTGGCCCCCATTCCCATAGCAATCCTGGCCGCGTTTACACCAACGATACCCCCGCCCAGGACTACCACTTCTGCCGGAGTAACACCGGGCACTCCGCCGAGGAGCATACCCCTGCCGCCGTTGGACTTTTCCAGGAAATGGGCGCCAATCTGCGTAGCCATACGCCCTGCAATTTCACTCATGGGCGCCAGCATGGGAATTTTTCCGTCAACAACCACCGTTTCATAAGCAACGGCCACCACATTTTTCTCCATAAGCACCCGTGTTACTTCAGGTTCAGCAGCCAAATGGAAGTAGGCAAAAAGTGTCTGCCCCTCCCTGAGCAAATCATATTCGGAGGGTTGTGGCTCTTTAACTTTATAAATCATCTCAGCCCGTTCATATAATTCTTCAACTGTAGGGACAATCTCGGCTCCGGAGAGTTGAAATTCTTCATCTTCGATGCCGCTGCCCTTTCCTGCTCCTTGTTCAATTAAAACTTTATGCCCGGCCTTTAAAAATACAGGAACAGCTCCCGGTATGATAGCGATACGATTTTCATCAGCTTTTCTTTCTTTGGGCACACCTATAATCACTCGCAACCACCTCTAAGTAATTTTACTTTACATTATCCCACATGTTCTTTTATCTGGCTATATTTTTTTTCAGTATTCTAAAGGATAAATTCCTGCCCTTCCCGTGCCATACTGACTTGCATTATTGTTTTCCCCTGTATCAAGGAATTACAATAATTAGCCAGTTCGTCCAACTGATCATCCGTGCGCATCGGATCATGGTGAATAAGCAGGAGTTTTTTTACATCTCCCCTTTGGGCTGAACTGACAACGTAATCGAAATAACTGTGCCCCCAGCCCTTTTTTGATGAAAGGTATTCCTGCTCAGTATACTGACAGTCGTGAATAAGCAGGTCTGCTCCCCTGTAAAAATTTTGTATCTTCTCGTTTTCTTCCCGGGCGGCAATTTCTCCTTCCTCTGCTACGACGGGATCATAATCAGGGTCCGCAGGATCTGTGGAAAAAATATTTTTGAATGGCTCATGGTCAAAAAGGGTACAAAAGGATTTTCCGGCAAATTCAAAACGATAGCCAAGACATGATACCGGGTGGTTTAAATATTTTGTTTTAACCGTCATTCCATCACCCAGGTCAAACTCATCTTCTTTAAGATGAATATATTCAATTTTGGCGGAGAGTTCGCTGTATTTGACAGGAAAATAACGGTATTGAAGCTGCCCGCCGATGGTTTTTTCCAGGCTGTCTTCTTCATAGGTAACGGGTCCGTATATTTTTAATTCTGTACCCGGAATAAAAATGGGAGTAAAAAAAGGAAACCCCATAATATGATCCCAGTGAGTATGGGAAAAAAACAGGTCAGCCTTTACAGGACCTCCGGGGAGGTCTTTTTTTAAGATATCGTTGGCCAGCAGGCGGATACCTGTTCCCGCGTCAATGATAATAAGACGGTTTTTTTCTCCAAACCGCAACTCAACACAAATGGTATTTCCCCCGTACTTCACCGTATCTGCTCCGGGAGCAGGGATAGAACCTCTGGTTCCCCATATCTTTATTTTCAAATGTTCAGACCTCCGTTTACGGTATTATATGTTTAAAATATGCCTTTCAGCTTGTTAAATGTAAAAAAATCCGGGCATTTTCAATAGCTGCCTTGATCTCTTCTTCCTCATTCTTTAAATCATTCAAGCTAATTCGTAAATTTGCAAAAATCTCTTGCTCCAGTTTATCGGGGTATTTGTCCCCGGAAAAACCGATTTCCATAATATTAGAAAAATAATTGGCGACACAAACTGCCTGCACAAGTATTTGATGAGATCCTGCATATGTTTCGTGGTGATGGGCTATTACGTCACTCAAGCTTTCGCTTAATTGCCAGTTGGTTGCTATCATCCGGCCTATCTCACAATGATTACATGATAGTTCGTGATCCTCCCCTTCCAAAAGGGAAACAAATTCTGTGCCGGCATAGGTTATGGCTCTATTATAGTCCCCGGGAACCTTGTTGACAAAAGGTATCTTGCCAATATCATGGAGAAGCCCGGCAATAAAATATTCCTCCACATCCCCGGCAGGTTCACCTCTTTTTTTAGCAATTATTTTGGCGGTGACTCCCACACTTAAAGAATGTATCCAGAAAGCTTCTATATTAAGACCCTGAAAATTTGTTTTACCAATAGTGCCTAAAATTGCTGCACTCAAAGCAAGATTCTTAACAGTATTAAATCCAAGCATAATAATAGCCCGGACTAAAGATGTAACTTTATTGTTTAATCCGTAATAAGCTGAATTAATCAGTTTCATAACCCTGCCCATCAGTACCGGATCAAGGCTGATAACCTTGCTCAAATCTGCCGCTGAAGTTGCAGGATCGTTACATACCTCCATGATTTTGGATATAGAAGTAGGAAGCGCCGGAAGTTTCTCAACATAACGTGCCAGAGAAAGCATAATGTCAGTTTGCATATGTATCATCCTTTCCGGTTTTCCGTTTCCCTACCCTGCCGTTACATATCAAATTTATTTCAATATTTCTTGTATAATTCCTGCCATTACGTCATATTTTTACCAAACAGGGATTTTTTGTGAGAACCAAGCTGTTAAGAGACAAACTTAAATTGGCAGAAAAATTTTTGCTTTAAAATAATCTTGGCAAAATATATAATTCTGACTTGCAAAGCAACTGCCTGTTATGTCAAAATATATTCAGGCCGTTTTTACGTAAAAAAAAAGTAAGCTCACAGGATTTTTTTATGTTATGTTGAATTTAATTTGAAAAATGCTTACTGATTAAATTTTCGATCGGGGGAGGGATGTTTACAGATATCGTTTAAAATATTTTCTTTTTTTCATATTATCACTAAGTGAACAGGAGGAGCTATCTTTGAGTCAAAAAAATGTTGGTAATCGTTGGGTGGTTGTAATAGGAGCAATATTAATTCAATTATGCCTTGGCGCTGTTTATGCCTGGAGTTTATTTAATACGCCTCTGGTAGAAGAATTTGGTTGGGATAGAGCTGCCGTGGTATTAACTTTCTCTATTACCATTTTGGTCTTTTCTATTTTTACTATTATTGCAGGTAAGATACAGGATAAAATTGGCCCGAGATGGGTTGCCACAGCCGGTGGAATCTTGCTTGGGGTGGGGCTTTTGCTGTCCGGCAAGGCGACCAGCCTTACTCAGTTGTACATTTTCTACGGGCTTATCGGAGGGGCTGGAATAGGTTGTGCTTATGTTTGTCCGCTGGCCACCTGCTTAAAATGGTTCCCCGATATGCGCGGTCTAATTAGTGGTATTGCAGTAGCAGGCTTTGGGGCAGGCTCACTTGTATTTAAACCGCTAATTCTTGCCTTCATAGACAGTGTTGGCGTAAGCAGTACCTTTTTCTACCTGGGCGCAATCTATCTGATCGCAGTTGTTGTTGGAGCACAATTGTTGACTGTCCCCCCGGAAGGTTACCGTCCTGCCGGATGGAATCCTCCGGTATCCAGCGGCAGCGCCGGAGGGAACGATTTTTCAGCAGGCCAGATGTTTGGAACAAAGCAATTTTATGCCATATGGTTTATTTACCTGTTCGGATGTATGGCAGGATTGATGATTATCGGACTGGCAACAGATATCGGAATCGAACTCGCCAAATTAGATTTGACCACCGCAGCCAATGCAGTAGTCATGGTGTCCATCTTTAATGCTGCCGGACGCATTATCTGGGGAACTCTGTCAGATAAACTTGGAAGAGTAAATTCTCTCTTTATCATGTATGTGCTGGCTGCCGCGGCCATGTTTGGCTTGAGTGCGATCCAGTTATCCTATGCCTCCTACCTGGTCCTGTGCTCAGTAATTGGTTTTTGTTTCGGCGGATTTCTGGCCCTTTTCCCCTCCCTTACCACTGATTACTATGGGACAAAAAACCTCGGAACAAATTATGGAATTGTATTTCTAGCTTATGGTATCGCTGCTATTATCGGTCCCAAGATTGGCACCTCGGTTGCGTTTACACAGGCATTTTTAATCGCCGCCGTGCTCTGCGTCATTGGTGCTTTACTCACCTTCTTGATCCGCAAGGCTCCAACGCTCAGCAAAGGCGGCAGCTTTAGCGGGTAGTATTACAACCTAAAAAGAACCCGTATCACAACCAGTGATACGGGTTCACTATTTAATAAACTGAAAAGATCGGGTTTAATAATACTTCTTTAGCATCGCTTTTTAAACAGCAGTAAGACGCTTAACAGAAAGTTCACTCAAAGAATCGATATCCGCCAGTTTACGCGTATCCCGCACTCCGTTACAGTTGATCAGGTAACTCCTTCCATATCCTTGTCCATAAACATTATGTAAATCAAGCATAATTCCAACTATCAGGAGGCTCCCATCTTTAATATATTGGGCCACAGAAGTGTTCCCACACAAATATTTCACCTGCATATCAACATTTAATTCAGCCAGTTGTGTAAATTTAACAAGGGGCTCCTCGCTTAAAATTTGCTCGCTGCTTTGGATTTCTTCCAATGATCTTTTTACATTGTCCAATTCCTGGACAATAGCCTCAGGCTCCCCTGAATAGTCAGAGCTTGCAGCCTTGATTGCACCGCAATCACTATGTCCGACTACCATCATTAAAGGCGTGTGAAGGTGCAACAGTCCATAAAGGAGTGAACCTTCACTTGTTTTTACCTGGTTCCCTATATTCTCCACAGAAAAAATACGGTTAAAACTTTCTCCAAAAACGTGCTCCGGAACCCTGGAATCCGAACAGGTTAAAAGGGTCACAGAAGGTTGCTGGCCAAAATTAGTCTTTTGCAGAGAATCAAGCGGGAAATTATGCTCGAAAACAACAGCGGCCTCTTTAATGCTGTTAATAATGGAAACCTTATTATTATTATTTTCTTCTTTAAAGTGAGTCAAAACGACACCTCCGTTTTAAATTGGCTTTCTCATCCTATTCCCAGAAAACGTAAAGAATTGTCCCTTAAAACCTTTTTTTTGATTTCATCACTAATATCCAAGCTTAAAAATTGCTCCCTGCATTTTTTAAAACCAAAACCTGCCGTGCCAAAAAGGACTTTATCCGGAACCTTTTTATTGATAGAATCAATAATTCTGTTATCCAAACCCTTGGGATAATAACCTGAAATATCACCAAAAACATTAGCATGTTTGAAAAGCATTGAACACCACTCATCAATCCACGGCCAACCGGTATGAGATAAATTAATTCTTAGATTAGGGAAATCAATGGCTACCTGATCAATATTTATGGGGTTCCCTACCCAACTTGGGAGCGGTATAGCTATTGTCCCGACATGCAAATATACCGGAATGTTTAATTCATTGCATTTGGCATACAAGGGATAACACTTTTTATCATCAACTGTAAGACCAAAAGACATGGGGTGGCAAAAGGCAAATTTAAAGCCATATTCTTTAACGGCAATTTCCATATCTTTTAAGCTTTCTTCTATCCTGAATGGATTATAGCCGGCGCCTCCGATTATTTTGCCGTTAGACTCTTCGACAACTTCTTTGATCTGCTCATTAGTAAAATCAAAAATCAGCTTGAAATGCCGGCGGTAAGACCACATTTTTGTTGCATTTAAACAAACATAATCATAATTATTTTCTTCAATATCTCTAAACATCTCCTCAAGGGTGCCATATGGATTAAACTGGGTACCGTAAATTCTGGAATGTTGTTTTCGTTCTTCAACTGTAACCGGATATCTTCCGGAAGGGAACATGCTTTTAAATGTTGTTTTGGCCATTTCTTTAAATTCGTCCCATTGATTTAAGTCAACAGTATCAGGAAAACATATGGTGGGATAGTTCATGATATCAATAATTTTAATATTATTCATTGACTAATCTCCTCGTTTCTGTCTTTAATTAATAGCAGAGCGACCAGCCAAACATAGACTAAAGAGGTTCTTTAGAAACATTCAACAGGCAATAATAGAAATCCTTTCCTTCCCGGACGATTTTTTACCGGTAAAACGTGATAAAAACAGATAAAACAAGCTCAAGGGCACGGTTTCCTGCCGTTTTGCTCCTTGAACAAAGAGAAAGGTATGGTTATCTAAGATGCAAATTGGGTTGACAGGACTGGCTTTATCAGGTAAAACGACTTTTTTTAATTTATTAACAGGAGCCGAAGAAGAAACCGGTTTAACAAGCAGAAAAGAGGTCTATACGGGCAGTGCTGTTGTGCCGGATAAGCGGATAGACTTTTTAACCGGTATGTTTAAACCAAAGAAAAAAACTTTTGCCCAAATTCAGTTTAAAGATATTCCCGGCGTACACTCTCAAAACGGCAGGACAACAAGCCTGAACGGCAGGTACCTTGAAGAAGTGCGCTCAGCCGATGTATTGGTCCAGGTAATACGTGCCTTTCACTCAGAAAGGGTTTCTTCAGCAGCCGGCGAGCCTGATCCTTACAAAGAACTCTCCGACTTCCAAACGGAACTTGTGTTGGCAGATATGGCTGCTGTGGAAAACCGTCTAGAAAAACTGAAAGAAAAACGCAAGCCGGTTAAAGATCTTTCGGTACAGACAGCTGTTTTTGAACGCATCCTTAATGCTCTGGAAGACGAACAACCCTTTAGCAGCCTGAATTTTAACGATACCGAGCAGCAAATTCTTGCCGGTCAAAGTTTTTTAACGGAAAAACCGGTTATTTATGTGGTAAATATTGATGAAAACCAGTTAAACAGCAAAAATTATCCGGGGAGAGAAAAAATCCGGGAGTACGCCGGGGCACGGGATATTCCGCTGCTGGAAGTGTGCGCGAACCTTGAACTGGAGATCAGCAGGCTTCTTCCGGAAGATCGCGCTGATTTTTTACGTGACCTGAACCTGGAAGAATCCGGTTTAACGAGCCTTGCCAGGGCTGCATACAGTAAATTAAGGTTAATTTCCTTTTTTACAGTCGGCGAAGATGAGGTAAAAGCCTGGACCATTCATGAGAACACAACTGCACGTAAAGCAGCGGGAAAGATACATTCCGACCTGGAACGCGGTTTTATCCGGGCAGAAGTATTTCACTATGAGGATCTCGTTAAACTGGGCAGTATTGCCGGCCTCCGCGAAAAGGGGCTTTTCCGCCTGGAGGGAAAGGATTATCTCGTTAAGGACGGAGATATTATGTCAATACGTTTTAACATCTAAAGGACGGGTATCATCCTGGTAGGAGGCCTAAACGGCCTTTCTTTTTTTTGCGTGTCGTTCAACAAATTTCTCCATTCTGTTCAGGGCCTCGGTAATTTGCTCTATGGAAGCAGCATATGAACAGCGGACAAAACCCTCCCCGCATTGGCCAAAGGCATCTCCCGGGACTACGGCTACTCTTTCTTCTTTGAGAAGCCTTTCGCAGAATTCCAGGGAACTCATCCCGGTTAATTTAACTGAAGGAAAAGCATAAAAAGCACCTCCGGGTTCATAGCAGGGCAGGCCTATCCTATTTAAACCGTTAACAATTAAACTGCGCCTCTGGTTATACCGGTCGGCCATTTTCTTTACTTCCCCTTCACCGTTTTTCAAGGCTTCAACAGCGGCCATCTGACCCATTATGGGAGCGCACATAATCGTATACTGGTGTATTTTCAACATGGCAGCGGCAATATCCTCCGGAGCGGCAGCATAACCTATCCGCCATCCCGTCATGGCAAAAGATTTGGAAAAACCGTTGATGAGGACCGTGCGTTCCTTCATTCCCGGCAGAGAAGCAAAAGAGATATGCTCTCCTTTATATGTCAGTTCGCTGTAAATTTCATCCGCTATAACCAGCAAATCATGTTTTTCTGCTATTTGCGCCACAGCCTGCAGTTCTTTCCCCGTCATAACAGCACCGGTAGGATTGTTCGGATAGCAGATGATAAGCACCTTACTCCTGGGAGTCAGAGCTTTTTCCAGTTCTTCGTGCTTTAATTTAAAATGATCGGCCTCCCGGGTAGCAATTGTTTTGACACTTCCCCCGGCCATGACAGCGCAGGGCTTATATGAAACAAAACAGGGTTCCGGAATAATAACCTCGTCACCGGGTTCAAGAACGCAGCGCAAAGCAAGATCCACAGCCTCACTGGCCCCCACGGTCACAATAATCTCCCTTGCATAATCATAATCCAGATTGAATCTCCTAAGGAGGTAACTGCTTATTTCTCTGCGCAGCTCTTCCAAACCGCAATTGGATGTATAGTTGGTATAACCTTTTTCCAAAGAATATACACCGGCTTCACAGATATGCCAGGGTGTAACAAAATCCGGTTCTCCCACGCCTAACGAGATAACCCCCCTCATGCTGCTGGCCAGGTCAAAAAATTTTCTTATTCCGGAAAAAGGCATCTTTGTAATGCTTTTTTTAACAAAGGACCTGCTCATGGGGTTATCACCAGCCTGTGGTCTTTTTTATCTTCATCAAAAATAATACCGTTTTGTTTATACTTCTTTAAAACAAAATGGGTGGCCGTGCTCTGCACGTTCTCCATAGTTGCCAGTTTTTCCGAGACAAAAAAAGCCACCTGCTTCAAAGATGTCCCCTCGACCATAACTGCAAGGTCATAACCTCCCGACATAAGATAGACACTTGTTACTTCCGGAAAACGGCAGATTCTTTTAGCAATAACATCAAAACCAACATCCCTCTGGGGTGTCATTTTGACGTCGATAACTGCTGTAACCTTCTCGCTGTCGCCGGTTTTCTCCCAGTCTATGAGCGTAACATAACCAAGGATAATCTTAACATCCTCCAGTTCCTGGATGATCTGTTTAATCTCATCCTCCTGCATGTTTAACATCGTAGCCAGCGCACTGATAGTAATCCTGTGATTCTGTTCCAAAGCCCGCAAAATCCTTACCTTAATATCGTCCAACGCCATCAACTCCCTGTTTCTCTTAATAAAATTAAAATCTCTCGTCCTCTAAGGGACGAGAGATTATTTCCCGCGGTACCACCCTAGTTGATCCAGCATGGTGCTGAATCCGCCTCATTTGGCAAAACAAGCTTCTTAACGGCAAGCACCCGTGGCGACATACTCGACTTTTCAGTCACCCTCTCAGAGACGGCTTTCACCGGCAGCGCTCACCGCCTTGCACCAACCGGCGGCTCTCTAAAAAGCAACTGCAAATTACTCTTTCTCATCATTGATTTAATTTACTCAAAATTAAATTTAATTGTACCATAAAACAAGCTTTACGGTCAATAATATTTTTTATTTTTTACTGTAAAACCGCAACGCTGTCTGGCCCGGGCCGCGGTCTGGCGTTAAGGAACCCGCTCCTTTAATATTGATTATCCTTAATATAGCTTACTCTGTCGCTAAAAACTTTCTCTTCCTGCAATTGCTCCTGTAAAATTTTTAACCCTGCATCCATACCTTGAGCCCCAAGCAACAGCAGGGTCGAACCAGGCGAAGCCACCTTCACAGCCTGAGCCAGCGCTTCTGGCAATTCCGTAAAATGTTCAGGAAATCGGCCCGCGGAAAAAGCACCTCGTAAGAACGCCTCTTTTTCTTCTGGAAGCACCTCATTTTCTTCGTCTACGTGACCTGTACTGCAGGTACAAATAAAATGCCTGATATTTAAAGCCTTTACCCACCGGGCAAGTGACCTGCCGTTATCTTCGTTTACCTCCGTCCCCCGGCTCCCCCTGATGGCATAAACTACGACCGGGTTCGGCAAAGACAGTTCATCTACAGTCCTGAAAACTGCATCAATACTTCCCGGATTCATGGCCGTATCATCAATAATGTTTAGCTCGCCTAACCGGTGGGGCTGCATCCTGCGTTCCACTACTCGGAAAGAACTAAGACCGGCAACAATACTTTCCTCATCTATACCGGCAAGAAAAGCGGCGGAAGCCGCAGCAGCAGCGTTAAAAACATTATGCCTCCCCAAAACGAATACCTGAAAAGACGCTTCTTTCGGCAAATGTATTTTTCCCATACTGTTGCGGTTTTTGATTTTTAATTGAAACCGGCTTCCATTTTCACTCAAACTGATATTTTCAATTATAAAATCATTGGCCCCTCCGGTTCCAAAGAAAATAGGGACGATTTT
The DNA here is from genome assembly GCA_964419485.1 of uncultured Dethiobacter sp. Taxonomy (GTDB): domain Bacteria; phylum Bacillota; class Dethiobacteria; order DTU022; family UBA8154; genus DUNV01. The sequence continues at coordinate 363 of CAYQQF010000017.1, read as the reverse complement.
CGTGGGAAAATACTGCTGCTGCAAAACAGGGTCATCACCATTTACCAGAATAAAACCTTCCGGGTGGACCAGGGAAGCAAGCCTGACTTTTGCTTTAGAGTAATTCTTTAAATCAAGGTGAAAATCAAGGTGATTTGGCGATATATTCGTAAAAACAGCCCCTCTGAATTCTGTCCCGTCCACTCTTTTTAGGGCAAGACCATGAGAAGATACCTCCATCGCCGCGTGGCTTACACCGCTGTCAACCATATAGCGAAGCAGCTTTTGCAATTCGAAAGAATCTGGAGTAGTTAACCTGGCAGGCCATACCTGGCGCCGGCACTTTATATACAAGGTTCCAATCCGGCCGGTTTTTAGACCGGC
>CAYQQF010000016.1:10136-17221 GCA_964419485.1 uncultured Dethiobacter sp. | reverse complement strand
GCCTATTTTTAAGGCTTACAAAGGTCTTTTTTTGTTTTTTACTGTTAAAGTCGAGTAATATTTTGTCAACTATTTTTATGGTACTTGTATTTTTTACACTACTTTTGTATTTTTTGCTGCTTATTCTAGTTATACAGTTTCCCATTAACAGACTGTGAGCTTTAAGACCATTTGCTCCAGGGCATCCCTTGCCTCCAGGCGGCCGCTTTTAATGGCGCCGTCTGTTTCTTTCAAATAGCGGAAGATTTCGGCCAGGGAATCGGAGGTATAGTTCTTAACCTGCTCCTGGAGTTTATCCAGAAAGAAAGGTTGTATTTTTAACGCGGCAAGAATTTCACGGCGTGACAAGTTTTTATCCTGCAGCAAACAAAGTTGAAAAAGCAGTCTAAATTGCCGGGTGATCATCGCCATGATGACCAACGGATGTTCGTTTTGTGCCGTAATCCTGTTGAGATGCAAGACGGCTTCGTCCATTTTTTTACGCCCCACTGCCTCGGTCAGTTGAAAAATATTGCCCTGGCTGCTTCCGGGAACCAGGCGCCGGACCAATTCTCTTGAAACCGTCTTTTCTCCGCCCAAATATAAGCTAATTTTTTCAAGTTCACTGTTTAATAGAGTTAAGTTTTCCCCGGCACGTTCCACCAGTTCGAGGACGGCTCCTTCTTCGGCCTTCAACTTTTCCCGGGCCAGACGGCTTGTCAGCCATTTCAGCAAGGCAGCTCCTTTAAGAAGCGGAAAGTCAACAAGCTTTCCGGCCTTTTCTATCATTTTGACAATTTTTTTGCGCTTGTCCACCTGGAGAACAGAAAAAATAATTATCTCATCAGAGAAATCCTGTTCCAGCAGCCTTAAAATTTCTTTTTCTCCAGCAGCAGAATTCTCCTTTTTTTTAGCTGTTTCCTTTTTGGGCGGAGAAAAAAGGGAGGTGTTATAAACCCAGAAAATTCTTCCCTCGGAAAGAAGAGAGGTCAGAATCGTCGTCTGCCGCAATCCTTGAATAAGCTCCGGAATCCCTTTTTCCAACGCATTAACGTCGATTCTTTCCAGGGAGAAATGTTTGCCGTTTTTTTCCAGTTTTACGCGAAGCTCTCGCAGCAGTTCCTCTTTAAGATATTCCTCCGGCCCGTTGAAAAGATAAAAGGAGTGCATCTCTCCCCTGCGGATCCGCTCGCTGACAAGACGATAATCCATTTTTTCGCCTCCCGTTACTGCGCAGCATCATTTGTATTTGAATCTGCCTGCTTATTTATATAGTACCACGGAAGTTAACACCGGTCAATGTTACCGCAGTATCGGCGCGCTGCCCTGAACCATGCTGACGGGACCGTCCGGGAGCGACTTTTCGCCGGCCTGTTCTCCCCATTCGGGTTTTAGGAGAGGTTCATGCAAATATTGCGGCGGTTCCTGTTTAAGAACTTCATAAACCCTTATCAGGTGCTGGCGAAAAAGAGTTTCAAAGGGAACAGCCAGGTAATAGGGCATACTGTCCACCCACCAGGGGAAATCACTCCCTTCGGCAATATAAATATTATGCAGGGCTTTCCGAACATTTTCAGCCTCAGTATCCTCTTCCTGAAAACTCCGGACCATCGTCCTGGCCTCCAGAAGATAGTCCCAGAGAATATTTTTATTCTTTGTTCCAATCCAGCGCGTAAGATTATGATCCACCCAGGAACCTGTCGCCAGACGAGTGATTCTTCTATGTGGAGGATTTTCTTGCAGGAATTCACTTGCAGTAACGGTTTGCAGGTTGGGTTCGGAGGATAGCCGGCGGTAGAGTGTATGCAAAAATGCAGTTTTATCTCCTTTATAGCATTCCCAGGCATTCTCCCCGTCAAGAGCCAGCGTGACGAGGTAACTTCCCGGGCTCTGCGAAAGGTTCTCCCTGATTTTATGCAGACGGTGAATAAGATCCCCGGCCGCGTCCTGCGGCGTCATGTGCTGATAAACAAAGCCTATGCGGTCTGAAAGGTGATGATCACGAAAAACAACAGGCATCTCCGCTCCCTCGCCGCAGACCATATACGGGGTGTAAAGAACCTCGGGATTGAGTACGTGTCCGTAGCCGTCACGGAAGATTTCTACATTCATAGAACGGGACAGGATCTGCTCATCTGTAATGGTCCATTTAAACCCCCGGTCGGCCAGGAGCGGGATCATCTCCGGGCTGATAGCCTGTTCCGGCGGCCAGAAGCCGCGCGGCTCTTTTCCAAACAAGGAGGAGTACTGCGCTACAGCCATATCGATCTGGCGGACAGCATCTTCTTTATACTGAAAACGCCGCGGCAGGGGAAGCCCCGGTGTAGCTCGCAAAGCGGCCAGGTTATCCAGCAATAAGGGTAAGATCGGATGATAATAGGCTGTGGTCATTATTTCAATCTGTCCGCTTTGCTGCAGTCTCTTATGACAGGGAATTACTTCGCTCATAATGTTAAATTGCCGGCTAATAACTTCTTCTTTTTCTTTTTCTGTAAAATTACGGCCCTTTTCTACTAATTCCCTTAAAAACTCATCGCTTTGGCGGATCTCCGGATCAATCCAGACCAGGTTAAACCAGACCTGCAGATCCAGATAATCCTGAACAGTAAAACGCTTCAAACCCTCTGTAATATTTCCCGGCTCCGTTACCCTCCCCTGGCGGTTCAGCAGCTGACAATAAAAAGGATGGGCTCCGATTACCTTATCCCATTGAATATCGAAGTAATGCAGCAGCAAAAACCTCTTTTGGTCTTCGTTAAGTTCTTTAGCTATTCCGGTAACCTGGAGGTACTTATCCTGTAAACCGTGCTGCAGATAACCCTGAATTTGCTCCAAAAGAGAAGGACTGAGGCTAAAAGTCTGCCTGATCTCCGGGTAGCTTTCCAATATTGCCGCCATCTGTAAATAGTCTTTGGCTGCATGCAGCCTTACCCAGGGCATAATAAATTCACCGCGCCCCGTATCCAGATAATAAGGCTGGTGCTGGTTCCAGACAAAAGCAATAAAAAGCACTTTCTGTGACATAAAGAACCCCCAAATCTCAATTCTTTGTAAGCCTGTAATACTTATCGCTTTAAAATTTCAACCTTTTCTCTTTCCGTTGCTTTTAGATAGCCCGCGGCTTCTTCCGGCCTGGAAACATTGATATATGTCCCTGTCGCCATTTCCCACCCGGCAATAATCGTTAATTTTGGAATGATTTCCAGGTGCCAGTGGAAATAAGGCAGTAAAGAAGCCCGCAGTGGTGCCGTATGCAAGAAAAGGTTATAGGGAGGGTCCTCCAACTTTTGAGAAAGCCTGCTTAAAAAAACTTTTAAGAGAGGGGCCAGATCTTTTTCCCATCCCTTTGGGCTGACCTCCAGTGAAGAATAATGTTCGCGCGGAACAATCCATGTGGTAAAAGGCAAGGGGGCCGCAAAGGGGATATAGGCAATAAAACTGTCGTTTTGTAAAATAATACGCTCTCCGGATGCTTCTTCCTTTTCGATCAGGGAGCAGAGCAGGCAACGGCCCTCTTCCAGATAGTAATCGTGGGAGCGCGTGTACTCTTTTTCTAAAAGAGGCGGGATATAAGGAAGCGCCAGAAGATGGCAGTGAGGATGTTCAATGGAAGCTCCCGCTTCACGCCTGTGATTACGAAATATCTGGACATAACGGAGCTGCTCATCCTGAGCGAGAGAAAGTGTCCTTTCCCTGAAGGATTCCAGGAGCATTCCCAGTTCTGTCTCCTCCAGATCCGCCAGATGCCGGTTGTGCCAGGGAGTCTCAATAATCACCTCGTGCACTCCGTATCCCTGCTGGCTTTGAAAAAGTTCGCACCTGGAAGAAGGCATGCCCTGAAAAACCCCCGGCTCCCTCTCCAGAGCCGGAAATTTATTGGGAATAATTCGCAGTGCCCAGTTGGATTGCGTCTTATTATCTCTCTTTTCTACTTCTTTTTGATTTTGATAATAGACCAGCACTTCCGGAGGCGTTAGATGCTCATTTCCGGGACAAAATGGACAATTATCCACCCTGGGGGGCGGATTTATTTTTTCTTCTTTTTTGGAGGCAAATGTTTCCGGACGCCGGGCCCTTTCCGTAGCAATAATTACCCATTCGCCTGTTAAAGGATCCTGCCGTAACATGGGCATGACTTTTTCACCAGCCTTTTCATACGCTAATAGGGTTCGGAATAGCTGACAAAGGGAAGTTTGATCGAAGACATATTGTTATAAACCGTCAAATAGCGGTCGGCAGCTTTATCCCAGTTGAAATTCTGAATAACGTGCTCCCGGCCTCTGGTTCGCATCTTATTCAATTTATCCTCTCCCTGGCCCGAGAGGGAAAGATGGGCCATCTCCACCATGGCCCGGGCGAGAGCAGCCGAATTGCGGGGCGGAACAAGGCGGCCCGTACAGTCTTGCGGAAAATCGTGAAGGTCCAGAACGGTATCGTTAATTCCCCCGACTCTGGACCCGATGGGGATACATCCCATACACATGGCTTCAAGCTGAACCAGGCCAAAAGGTTCAAAATTGGACGGAATAAGGCAAAAATCCGCAGCACCGTAGTATTCACGCGTGGCCTCTCTTCCCAGGTAAGCGATAATTGCTTTCATATTTTCCGGGAAAAGGCGTTCCAGGCGTCGGGCTTCGTTTTCCTGATGATGATCTCCCGAACCCAGCAGGACAAGCCTTATTTTATCTTTAACTTTTTCCGAACCCGAAACTTCCCCGCGCATGAGCATTTCAAATGCTTCCAGAAGGATATCAATACCCTTCTGTGCCACGTCGAGCCGCCCCACATTAAAGAAGAAAACACCGTCCTGCAGGTTATTTTCTTTCAGCAGCAGCTTCTTTCTTTCCGGCCTGGATAGATGAGCATACTTGAGATCCTGCGTATTCCAAAAAGTGTAATCCGTCCCGTTCCAGACATAGGTGGTCTTGCCGTCAAAAGTACTGAAAAAAGTCCGCCACTCTTCGTTCAGATAGGTGTAGCTGACCGTTGTTAAACGGTCACAATGATGAGCGCCAAATTTTTCAATATTGAACATATCTCCTTCCAGGTAACGGGGATCGATCAATTCACCCAGGTTCACCTCGGCAAGTTCGCGGGAGGAGATTCTTTCATGGCAAAGCCGGTGAATGGTAAAGATAAACGGGATCTGAAAATATTTTTTTACCAGGGCACCGGCAAAAACACAGTGCCAATCATTAATATGGATTATGTCGGGCTTTTGCTGTTCAATTTTTAACATCATATTGAGCAGCCCCGGAACTGCTTTAGTAAAATGAACCATTTTTTGCATAAACATATTACGTGGTTCATAAACACTGGGATGATCCAGCACCTCGTTGCTGAAAAAGAACATCCGCACGCCTTTTCTTGCCGCAGAATAAACAGTAACGGGGAAAATATTTTCTCCCACAAAGATACGAAAATCGCAATATTTTTCCGGCTTTAAAGTCTGTTTTACTTCTTCGTCCTGCATCAATCCGTGCGAAGGCATCAGGACCATTACATCAGCTTGTTTTTGCAGGGCTTCTCCCAGAGAGGTCACCGCTTCGGCCAGCCCCCCGACGCGAATGGGCAGATGTTCAAAAGTTGCCAGGCTTATCAACATACAATATAACTCCTCTCGTTTTTTATCGCCGGGACAAAATTATATTGCCCCTTCACTTTCTTTTTATACAATATCTCCTTTGATGATATTTTGCTGCTATAAAAATCCCCGGTAAGGATATAATAGCTTTAAAAGAAAGGGGTGATAGCGCTTTGCATCCTGATATTTCCAGCTGGGAAGATTTAGACGGAGGAGAAATACTGCCTCTTTTATACGGAGAGGATTGCCTGGTCCTGCTTCCCAGGGATCCGTACTGGCTGTTTGCCTATTGGGAACTTAGCCGGGAAACGAAAAACAATGTTGAATCCAACGTTTACAAGCCCTGGGATGAACTGGAGTTTGCTTTGAGAGTACACCGTTTTAACGGTGAAAACCGGGAAGAAAGTTATTACGACATTAAGATCGATCCTTCTGCCTTAAACTGGTATATCCAGGTTGGTATTCCCGACAGGCAGTACCGGGTAGATCTGGGATATTATCCGCCGGGAAAAGGTTTTTTCCCGGTGTTGACCTCCAACCTGGTATCAACGCCCAGAGATAGTCTAAGCGACGTAATCGATGATAAATGGCGTTTGCCCGACTGGCAGGCCAGGCGCCTTTACTGGCGGATCGCCCGCAGCAGTTTGAGCTCCCTGGAGATGATGCTGCACCGGGAAAAACGCTACCGGGAAATAAAAAAGAAAGGGGGATTTTTCTTTGACTAAAGGCTATCTGGCATTAATTTTACATGCTCATCTTCCCTATGTTCGCCACCCGGAATATACTCATTCCCTGGAAGAAAAATGGTTTTTTGAAGCTATTACAGAATGCTATATCCCGCTGCTGCGTGTTTTTCAGGAAGTGGAGAGAGACGACGTTCCTTTTTGTCTGACCTTTTCCCTCTCGCCCACCCTGCTGGCCATGATGCAAGACCCTTTCCTGCAGGAACGCTACAGCGGCTATCTTGCCAAGATGCAGGAACTTGCTTTAAGAGAAGAAGAAAGAACAGCCGGCGATGCTGTTTTTGCTCCTTTGGCGCGTATGTACCGGGAAAATCTCGCTCAAGTCTCCCATTTATATAACGAAAAATATGCAAGACAGCTGGTCAGCCCCTTTAAAGAACTCCAGCAAAGCGGCCGCCTGGAGCTGATTACCTCCTCCGCGACCCACGGTTTTCTTCCCCTTCTTTCCACGCAGAAAGAAGCGGTCTATGCTCAGCTTGCCGCCGGTATAGATTATTTTGAACAGGTTTTTGGCGCTCCTCCCAGGGGGATCTGGCTTCCTGAATGCGGATACGATCCCCGCCTTGAAGAGCTCATGGGAGAACTGGGACTGCATTATTTTATCGCCGCCACCCACGGGGTTCTCTACGCTTCTCCCAGACCCAAATACGGAGTTTACAGCCCTATTCTGACCCCGGGCGGCACGGCAGCTTTCGGCCGGGACCCGGAAACCTCCCACCAGGTCTGGAGCGCCAAGGAGGGATATCCGGGAGAGTATGATTACCGGGAAGTTTACAGGG
>CAYQQF010000016.1:0-10126 GCA_964419485.1 uncultured Dethiobacter sp. | reverse complement strand
GATATCGGGTTTGATCTGGACCTGGACTATGTGGGGGGATATCTGCATCCCCCGGGCCTGCGCAGCAACACGGGCTTTAAATACTACCGCATTACCGGTCCGGACAATTACAAGGAGCCATATGACCCCTATCGGGCAGCCGGTAAGGCAGAGGAACACGCGGCCAATTTCATTTTCAATCGTGAAAAACAGGTGGAGTACTATGGAGGCCTCATGGATCGCCCGCCGATTGTCGTTGCTCCTTACGATACGGAACTTTTCGGCCACTGGTGGTTTGAAGGCCCCCAGTGGTTAAAAAGCCTCTGCTATCAGATAGCAAATAATCAGCAGATAGAAATGACCACCCCCGGGCGTTATCTGGAAAAAAATTATCCCCTGCAGCTTTCCACGCCCAACGCCTCCAGCTGGGGCGACAAAGGTTATTACGAAGTATGGCTTAACGGGGAAAATGACTGGATTTACCGGCACCTGCACCAGGGAGCCAGGCGAATGATTGCCCTGGCTTCGGATTATCCCGAAGCCGAAGGAACCCTCAGAGATGCACTTACTCAGGCAGCCAGAGAACTGCTGCTGGCCCAGAGCAGTGACTGGCCTTTTATTATGACCGCCGGAACTATGGATATGTATGCCCGGGCCCGGCAAACAAGCCATATAACCCGCTTTCTCAAGCTGGAAAGGCAGATCCGCAAAAACAATATTGATACAAACTGGCTGAAAAAACTGGAAAACGCCGACAACCTCTTTCCACAACTGGATTATCACCTGTTTCAGCATATGGAAGAAACGGTGCCCATCGAAAGGGATAAACTGCCGGCCATCTGATCTTCGCTTTTAACCGGATTGCCAAAAGAAAAGCTCCTGCATTTATGCGGGAGCTTTTCTTATATCCGGCCTTTCCTTGTTATCTTTTATTTTCCTGCGCCCAAAAAGGTCTTGATGGTATTCAGCAGAAAAGAAGCCGCCTTTTCGATCCCATAGTTCGGGTTGGGCACAGGAACATCCAAAATCAACAGCAGACTTAAAATTAGTGCCAGAACAGTAAAACACAAAAACACAGCCAGATCTTTATAACGCCCCTGCCGGTAAAGAGACGGGGCATCAAGAGCAATAATAACCATTGTCACACATGTCACTGCAAAAATAATCATAAACGATTCTCCAAATTAATGACCCCTTATTACTGCGCCCGCAATGCTGACCTTCGCCTGTACATCGACAGCAACATTAAGCCGGGCAAATTTCTCATCCCAGCTGTCTTGCAGCAGATCCCAATCGCGGGGAAATTTACGGTGTATGGCGGACCCAAAACCAAAAATGTCGGCCTGGAGTTCCTGACTGCTTCGGTGTAAAGCCGCCTTGATCTCCTTCTTAACTTCAGCGGCCATCCTTTGCTCAATCTCTTGAATAATCCTGTGGTCCGGCTGAAATTTTCCATGCGTATCCTTAATTTTTCCCGTTAACTGTATTACAACTTTAATGGCCGGTGTTCCGCTGGAAACAGACGGTATAACTTCACTTGAGGCATGGATTACCTCCAGACCGATTAATTTTCTCTTTTCCTGCGGGTTTTCAATAACTAAAGTAGCATTAACTACCTGACCGCGAACCCACTGCAGCCCTTTTGTTTCAGCCTCTCCCAGCCAACCTATCAGGCGATCATCTTTAAAGACAGCAGCACCGCTTAAAAGGGGACTCTGGATAATTTCATCCCGCAAAAGCTCTCCTTCCATGCTGCCCGGATTTTTGGCGATAACATCCACGCGTCCGGCAACCGCTTCTGCGCCTTCCTCTTTAAGCATGATTAAAAAATCGTTAAGGTTGGTATCGACCGTTGTTGCCAGACGGTTGGCGGCATTTTCCATCAGAACCATTGCACCCGTTGGCGGCGACAGTTCCAGTTCAAATTCCGACTGCAAAAACTCTGCGGCAGTCATACCTTGAACAACGACAAGACGGGTTGTTCTTCTTATCTGCCTGTCGCGATCGAAATAATCCAGCGCTTCCCTTACTCCCTGCGCTGCATACTCCTCACCCATAACCAGAAAGCGATTGTGGGCAAAAAACAAAAAGCGCGGCGAATGACGTTCAAAATTTCGCATGGCTTCAAAAGCTGTTTGACCGGTGCTGCTTGTTAACCAGAAAGCCCTTTCCTGGGTTGTCGCTCCCCCTTCGGATGTTTGTATAACAAATGGTTTATGAATAACGGCAGTTAAACAAATTTTCCCATCTGCAGTTTTATCTATGCCAATCGCCGAAACAAAAGCAAGTTTATCTATTTCCCGTCTGTCCCAACAGCCGGGGATAAATGCTGTTATTACTAGCAATAACAGCACAATGATGATTACTCTGATGCTTTTAATTTTACCGGCAATAATCTTCAAGAGATCTCCCCCCGCCGTTTTGTTACCTTGGAAACAAAAGCCGGCAAGACAATGATAAATCCCTGAACAATTAAACTGTAGATACCGACCACCTGGGGGCTGAGAAAATGCACCAGTTCATAAAAGTTTTCATAAACCAGGGTCGCCAGCAGGACAACTAAGAACCCTACCGGGTAAGTCATCTCTCGATAATCTGTCAGGTTAAATATCTGCCCTATTCCGAGCGTGCCGATCCAGATTAAAAAAGAAATTTTTATAAAGGCCATTAATGTCCAGATGGCTAAAACCAGGATTTCAATTTGCTCGATAAAATTGGCAATTCTAACCGTTCTTGACAGGCTCAAGAAAGGAATAAAGATGTCAGCGGCAGTAACACCGAAAACCGCCGTTATGGAAACGGCTGTCAGCGCGACGATAATACCACTGGTCAGCACGGCGTAAATAATCCACCTGGTCGCCTGTTCCGGTTCTTTGAGAAAGGGGATCACCATATTAACGAAAAGAATTTCAAACAACGTAAAAGATATTACGGAACCGGCGAGAACAGGTGCAGCTCCTGTTTCCAAAACGGGAGCCAGGTTATCGACGCGAAACAGATTGAAGGATAAAGCCGGAATTAACAAAATTGAAGCTATGATAAGCAAAAAGCTGCCTTCCGCCATCCGGGCGATAGCCTCAATACCCTGCCTGGCAGCCACAGCAGCCAACAAAACTGCGGTTACGATAAAAACAATTAGCGGCGTCCGGGGCATTATGTCAAAAATATAGACCAGCGATAATTGCTTGGTTACCAGCGCGGCCACATGAAGGGCCTGCCAGACGTATAATAAACTTACCAGCAAACCCAATGGTTTCCCTAAAACAATTTTGCTGTACTGTATTATCGTCTGCCGCGGAAAGCGAATCCCCAGCCATGCGGCAAGGCCTCCGAAAGGCACTGCCGCCAGTATCGCTATTAATATGGAAAGCCACGCAGCACGCCCGGCAGCAGCTGACGAAATCTCCGGAAGTATGAGGGTGGTTCCCTCCAGCCGCATTAATACCAAAATAGCAAATAACTGCCTTCCGCTTATCCTGCCTCCTTCCCGGATATTTATCTGCTTCACCCTCTGCCTTTTAATTTTCTTTTAGATCGTTGCTCAGGCGGCGCGGGCTTTAAGCCGGCTGTTTGCCTGATGGAATCCTGAAGAGCCGTCAGCCGCGGACGGGTGCGCATAGCCCAGTGTGGAACCCTTATGGCAGTGTCCTTTAAATCAGAAGTCATGAGCGGAGCCAGCGGTTTCAGATAAGGGAAACCAAAAGAACGCAGCGAGACGAGGTGGAGGTATAGAGCAAAAATACCGGCTATAATGCCGAAAATACCCAGGGAAGCTGCCAAAAATAATAGAACAAACTTTAACAAGCGTAAAGTTGTCGCCACGCTAAAAACCGGCGTTGTAAAAGAAGCAATAGCAGTTAAAGCCACGACAACCAGCATAATGTTGGAAAAAAGCCCGGCCTGTACCGCTGCCTGGCCGATAATAAGCGCTCCAACAATCGTTAAGGACTGGCCGATAAGCCTCGGCATCCTCAGCGCGGCCTCACGCATTACCTCGATAATCAATTCTAAAAGAAATGCTTCTACAAAGGCGGGAAAAGGGATACCCTCCCTCTGGTTGGCAATACTGATGACTATGGCGCTAGGCAGCATCTCCTGGTGGTAAGTAACTATCGCCACGTATAATGCGGGCAATAGTAATGAAATAATGAAAGCACCATAGCGGATCAATCTCACGAAGGTACTGATAAAAAAACGCTCATAATAATCTTCGGGTGTGGTTAACAACTCCGTTAAAAAAGCGGGGGCAAGGAGGACAAAGGGCGAACCATCCGTAAATATGGCAATTTTCCCCTCCAGAAGGCCGGCCGCGGCCTTGTCGGGACGTTCAGTGCGAATAAGCTGGGGAAAAGGAGATAACGGAGCATCTTCAATATATTCCTCCAGGTAACCGCTTTCTAAAATTGCATCGGTCCGGATCCTTTTCAGCCTGTTTCTAACCTCTTCAACTACTTTTGGAGAAGCGATATTGTTTATATAAGCCAGGGCGACTGTTGTTCCGGTAATTTCTCCTATCTTCATCTCCTCAATCCTAAGTTTTGAACTTTTAATTCGAAGACGTAAGAGAGCCGTGTTTGGACGCAAATGCTCGATAAAACCTTCACGCGGTCCCCGTATAAGCGATTCGGTGGCAGGCTCTTCTATATTGCGCTGTTTCCATCCCTTTGTGCTGGCGATTAAGGACCGGCTGGTTTTTTCAATTAATATGACGCAATTTCCGTTGACTATGCTTGTGATTACTTGATCTAAAGAAGATGCTTCTGTGACTTCGCCGACTATCAGCAGCCGTTTTTTTATGATTTCAAAGGGATCTGCCCCAATTTTTGGCTTGCTGTCGCCGGTAACGCCGAAACCCGCCATTAAAGGCCCGACAACATTTTCATTAACAAGAATATCACCGGTGATGCCGTCAATAAATATAACAGCCGCCTGGATGGAAGGTTCCGTGCCTGTTTCAATTTCACGCACCACAAGATCGGAGCTGGCACCAAAGGCGGCTGTTAGGCGCGTAAGATTGTCTTTTAATGTTGTGCTTAACGGCACATCTAAATTTGTATTTGAAATATTTACATTTTGCTTGCTTTTTTCAAGCAGTTTTTTTGCCTGTTTTTTTTTGATCCATCTAAATAGTTGTTTAAGCATTTGTTTCTAAATTATCCAAACAGGAACAATTTATACGTTGCCAGGCATCATTATTGACGCGGCAATCCGTTCAGCCAAACAATAAAAGCGGAAAGATTTCCGGACCCGTCTGCCCGGGTATTGCTGCTTTCTTGACTATTAGAATCGTTATTGACCAGGAAGGTATGCATACGGGCAGATGCGGCAGGAATAATATCGTTCTGCACATCATTGCCTACCATAAGACAGTTCTGCGGTTCGACTTTTATGAGCGAGGCAATTTCCAGATAGTATGCGGGGTAAGGTTTGCAATGATGCATATTTTCGTAACTGGTAACCAGTTCCCACGGCAGTTCCCCCACGCCGGCCCAATCCATCCGGTCACGGATAGCCGACTCCGGAAACATCGGGTTTGTGGCCAGCACGATGCGCAAACCCAGGTCCAGTGCTTTTTGTGCCGCCTGAAGTGCTTTATCGTCTGCCCTGGCTATTCTTGAAAGACTATTAAACTGCCTGGCATAATAGTCTTCCAGTAAAGGCTTTAAATCTTCGGCGCATTTGCCGAGCCGCATATGGAAATCCGCCCAGAATACTTCGGCATTGGTCTGCCTTTGATTATGCTGCTGCTGCATCACCTCAGTACTCGCCAGCAGCGCCTTAACAAATTGCCGCGGTTCGACTACTGAGGCCGCGGCGGCAGAAATTTCTTTGAGATATTCCCGGACAAATTCTTCGGCATTTAACCGCAATAAAGTTCCGTCCAAATCAAATAAAACCGCTTGCAGCACCTGTTTATCCCCCCTTGCTGATGTGCTAAAATTATTCTTAGTATAGCATTACTGGAAGTATATTGTAAATAAGCAGGCAAACGGCAAACTTCCTATTACCTGCCATCTTTTAAAAATTCTCCATCACAGTAAATAAAGTATCTTACCACTCAATATCATCCTCCTGTTTTACCAGGGTGACATTTTATCAGAATAAATTCAACATGACATTATCACAGAATAACTACACACCACTCATTTCTCCCTTGACAGGTAAAAATGACCTGTGTAAAATGTTTGTTAGTGTCTTCCCGATTAAACTTCGCGAAAACACAAGTAACTAAATATAGTGATGGAGCTCACTATAATCGCTATTCGCCGTAGCTAATGGCTCCTACCCTTTCCCCGGGTAGGAGCCGTTTCTAATAAAAGAGACTAAGGGAGGAGTTATATTTTGAACTATGCATTATACGGACTGATCGCCCTTGGAGGCGCGTTGGGCGCTGTGAGCAGGTATCTAGTTTGTAGCTGGATTTTCGACAAAGGCAATTTTATATTTCCCTGGGGAACTTTTGCCGTTAATATACTGGGAAGTTTTATTTTGGGATTTGTTTATGTTATTGGTACTGAAAATATGGTTATTAGTCCCAACACCAGGGCTTTTCTGGCTATTGGATTAATTGGCGCTTTTACCACTTTTTCCACATTCAGCCTGGAAACAATAAATATTATCAAAGAAGGAGAAATTAAAATCGCCTTATTGAACACCGGCGGCAGCATCGTGCTGGGCTTGTTTGCCGTTTGGCTTGGCATAATGCTGGCGGAACTGGTATCAAGATAAAAAAGGATTTATCCACAAGTTTCAAGAAAGTTTTTTGAGAAAGACAAATTATTAAAAATCATGGTGTCTGATAACAAGTTTCATACAAGAGAAGGAGGGCATACTTATGGAAGTCAGGAAAAATATTGACCTGCGCAGCGATACCGTAACTCTCCCCGACGATGAGATGCGCCGGGCTATGAGCCAGGCTCCCGTCGGAGACGACGTTTTCGGCGAGGACCTTTCAGTCCGGGCACTGGAGGAAAAGGCTGCTGCCATGGTGGGCAAGGAGGCAGCCCTCTTTGTCGCTTCCGGAACAATGGGAAACCTTATTGCCGTACTCACTCATACCGTCAGGGGCAATGCCGTGCTCCTTGATCCGGAGGCCCATATCTTTTACTATGAAGCCGGAGGCTCTTCCCTGGTCGGGGGAGTACAGCTCTGGCCGGTCGTGGGGTTGCACTCTGCCGGGGGAGTGGAAAAATTGCTTGCTGCGGTCCGCCCGCCAAATCTGCATTTTGCACCGGCAGCTCTCCTCTGCCTGGAAAACACCCACAACCGTCAGGGCGGAAGTTTGCTCACCCCCGAAGAATCAGACTCCTTCTGCTCCACTGCCCGGAAACTGGGTCTGAAATTGCATCTGGACGGAGCAAGAATTTTTAATGCAGCAGCGGCTTTAAATTGTCCGGTGACCGGTTTGACACGCTCCTGCGACTCGGTGATGTTCTGCCTTTCCAAAGGTCTGGGCGCTCCCGTGGGCTCTATCCTGGCCGGTGCTTCGGCATTTATCGAGCAGGCCAGGCGTTATCGCAAGATCCTGGGAGGAGGGATGCGTCAGGCAGGGATTCTTGCCGCTGCAGGCCTGATCGCCCTGGAACGCGTTTCGCAACTAAAAGAAGACCACCTCCGTGCCCGGAATCTTGCCGCAGCCTTGAACCGGATTCCGGGTCTGAAGATAAACCCTTTTCCTCCACCGACAAATATTGTTCTGCTCGAAACGGGAGAAACCGGATATTCCCCGGAAAAAATAACACTCACTCTTCAAAAATGTTATGGGATAAAAGTGATTCCATTTGGGAAAGACATCATCCGCATGATTGTTCACCGTGATATCACTGATGAAGATATTGCCCAAAGCATTCTTGCTTTTGAAAAACTGTCCGAAATGTTCGTTTTTCCTGCCAAATAAAAGAAGGAATTTCGTCGAATCAAGCAGAATTAACTATTTTACAGCTTCTAAACGGGGGGTGAAGACGTTTTCTCACAAACTGGGAAACGTTTTTATTTATGAACTTCGTAGTAAGTACAAAAAGTTTGTCAAAAAACTATTCCGGCAAAACCGTTTTAGATGATATCACTCTGAATATACCAAAAGGAAGAGTGTTTACACTTCTTGGCCCTAACGGATCGGGGAAAACCACCTTCCTCAAAATACTCACCGGACTGGTCCTTCCCAGCAATGGAGAAGGTTTTTGCCTGGGGCTCAATATCGTTACCAGTGGTCGGGAAATCAGAAAAAAAACCTGCCTGGTCAGTGAAGAGCCCCGCCTGTACGATTTTCTGAGTGTCGAAGAAATGGTCCGCTTTTGCCGTGAGCTATACCCCCGCTGGAACAATCGTTTTATGGAGGAGCATCTAAAACGTTTTAATATACCTGTCACAGAAAAAATTAAGAATCTTTCCCACGGGACCAGAAAACAACTGGCTCTCCTCATCGCCCTGGCACCTGAACCGGAGTTGCTTTTGCTGGATGAACCCGCTTCAGGTTTTGACCCGCTTTTCCGGCGCCGTTTTCTGAATACCGCTCTGGAGAAAACCATTGGAGAAGGAAAGACAGTTGTTATTGCCTCTCATCAGCTCGGTGAAATTGAAAGGGTGGCAGATCATATTGCCTTTCTCAACCGGGGCCGGGTAATCGCGCAAAAATCGCTTCAGGAAATTAAAGATAATATGAAACAAATCAGGATCGTCTTCCAGTCGGATCCCCCGGCTTCTCTTTTTAGCATGGAAGGAATTTTCGGCGTGACCCGCCGGGGAAACACCTTTCTCATCCAGGTCGACAAAAATTTTGAGGCGGTTCGGCAGGCCTGTGCCGGTTTTTCTTATTTTTCCATGGAGATAAACAACCTGAATTTAGAAGATATATATTTTTACCTGCTGGATAACGAAAAAATGGGGCAGAACAAAATAAAGGGGGATAAGGAAAAGAATGCTCAGCCGCAGTCTCTATAAAAAAGAAATGCAGGAAAACATGGTAAAATTTCTTTTTGGAGTTTTGCTCCTCGGCATTATAGCAATAGTAACCGCCCTGGCAATTCCCGCACCACAACCTCTGGAAGAGGCTCTGCCGGGCGTCGCCACAGGAGAACTTGCGGAAAGGTTGCAGCTAAGCATCACAGCCCGGCTCTGGGACCAGTGGAATGTCAAAGGGCTTACACTTATCGGAACGCTGGTAACAATTATCCTGGCCGCCGGAGTCTTTTCCCAGGAAAAAGCAAAAGGCACACTGTTTTTTTTAACGAGCATGCCTCTATCCAGGAGGGATATTTATGATACCAAGTTGGCGGCAGGGCTAACGCTCCTTGGTGCATGTATTATGGGAACAACCCTGGTCTTTATCTTTTCCACTTCACTTGCAGGCATTTTTCTTCCCGCTCTGCCGTTTTTCGCAGGAGCATTATCGGCCTTTGGTGTTCTGGCCGTACTCTACCAGGTTACCATAATATTCTCCATTCTTACCAACGATTCCATCAAAGCAGGAGCAGCCTCTGCCCTGCTCTGTTTTCTTCTCTCTATCCCCGGCTGGTTTGAAGGAGGGAAATATTTTTCTCTTCTTTATCAGATGCAATACCGTGATTGCATGCTGGAAGAGCCGTTCTCCTGGTTCTTTTTTCTCCTTATGGTGGCACTGTTTTTTATGCTGCGCCACCTTGGACACTGGATCTGGTCCCGGGAAGAAATTTAGTTTCAGGGAACAATGCAAGAAACTCGCATCTTGATCTACCAGGAAATCGCCGGCAGATAGATTTTTACTTCACTGTCCGTTTTCGTCTCCATGCCGGTAAAGCAGTAGGCCGGGAGCTGAAAAGTTTGCTGCATCCCATTCTCCTCCAGGGAAAACGTCCTGAACGTAAGGGCAACTTCCGTGAAAACCAGTGAAGGCTGCAAAGAAGAAAATACTGCCATTTGCCGCGCCCGTTTCAAGGCCTGTGCCGGAGAAGCCAGCGTATAACAGCCTGCCTGTAAGTATGCGCCCGTTTCCCGGTAATAATAGCCTAAAATCGTTCCCCTTTCTTCACAATGAAGAATCAAAACCGGGTGAGGGCTTCCCTTGCCGCCCGGCTGGTAAAAAATCTCGGCAACCCATCCTTGCAGAGTTTCCTGTGTTACAACCTCCAGGCTGTCTTCGCTTCGCACCGTGAAACCCTGATTTTTGAGC
>CAYQQF010000015.1:4830-17293 GCA_964419485.1 uncultured Dethiobacter sp. | reverse complement strand
TGTGACCCAATCTTCCCAGGGTAGTGACATTGTTTTAATAAACAATTCATCAAAGGTTAAGGCCTGGAATTCTCCCATTTGCATTAAAATACGGTCAGCAGATCTTAACTGTAGATTGGTCCTGGGTATAGCCTTTTCATCAGCTTTAAAGGTTACTTTTCCATCAGAGACTGTTAAATCGGTATAGCCAAGGTTTTGTAATTCTCTTTTAACAACTGCTTCAAGCCCAAAGGTAGCTGTAGCAATTAATTTAATTTGCGTCATGCAATTTAATCTCCTTATCTTAACTAAGCGAAGAAGCGATGATTTCCCATAATATTTGGGGAAGCTTTTTCTTTTCCTCACGGGAGAGTTTACTGAGGTCAATAGGGGGATGGATATACAGCTTTACAGTCGCGGGAGCGATCTTGCCTTTTTCTTCCAGAGCTTTATAGGATCCGTCTACAGTTAAAGGAACGACTGTAGCATCGGATAACAGGGCCATTTTGAGACTGCCTGCCAGAAACTTGCTCATTTCCTTTTTTTTGCTTCTTGTGCCTTCCGGAAAGATGACCATGGGTATCCCCGCGCGGATATTTTCCGCTCCCTGGTTAATGGATGCAAAGGCCTGCCGGACATTTCTGCGATCCAGGAAAACACAGTTTATTGTTTTCATGCCGAAACTGAGCAGTGGTATTTTTAAAAGCTCAATTTTAGCAACAAAACCTGTGTTTTTAGGAATAAAACCCAGGATAAGCGGAATATCCGCATAGCTTTGATGGTTGCTGACGAAACAGAGCTTATCCGTATCCGGCAATTTTTCCAGTCCGTGAATTTCAATTTTTGTTCTTGAACCCCATAAAACCATTCGTCCCCATCGCGAGACAATTTTCATTACAAGCCTGCCGTAAAGTTCTTTTCGGCCCAAAAGGTGAAGAAAAATTTTCAGGAAGTATAAGGAGGCAACAAATAGAACAAGAAGAAGAAAGAAATAGAGTGCAAAAAAAAGTGTATGTATTAGAGACAAAATTTTTCTTCCTCCTTTAAAATACCGGTATAATAAAATATTATTTATACTTCAACCAGTGTTAATAAATATCCTGCCTTATTTTCTTTTTGGCATAAGGGGATGTCTAAACAAAGAGGCGGCGTATTTCCTCTTTTTTATCTTTATCGTTTTCTGCCATGCTTTGTTATTTGCGCTGCATGCTTCTTTGCTGTAAAATAAATTGAAATGCTTTCGGATTGATCGTCAAAGGAGACGTTGTAATTGGAGCAAATAGAAAAAACAAAGGAAACCATTCTTAAAGATGTCTGCCATATATTAAAGAATTATTCCGCTGAACGCCAAAACCTGATACCTGTTCTGCAGGATATTCAGGAGAAACTTGGTTATCTCCCGGGGCAGGCCATGGAAAAGGTTGCCGATGCTCTGGGGATCCCCGCTGTGGATGTTTATGGGACAGTCACGTTTTTCAGGCAATTTCGTTTACACCCTCCGGGGAAACATCAGCTAAAAGTTTGCCTGGGTACCGCTTGTTATATGGCCGGAGGGCAGGTTGCGCTGGAATCTTTTGCAAGGCGGCTGGATATCGGGGAGGGGGAAACTACCCCTGACGGAGAGTTCAGCCTGGAACAGGTAGCCTGCGTCGGTTGTTGCAGTCTGGCGCCGGTGGCGGTGGTGGATGATTTTGTGGAGGGACGCGTCACTCCCACCAGGGTGGACGGGATTTTGCTTTCTTTGGGCGTTGGTGAGAAGAAGAAACAGGATAATGGAAATAATAAGGCAGTTTAAGATACAAAAGGGGAATGAAAGTCATGCATGCAGCTTCGCCGGAAAGAGTATATGCCAGGCTCAAGTCTGCTTCAATAGATAATTTAAAATATTTAGAAGAAAAACCCGTTATCCGGGTGGGAACGGCTAGCTGCGGCAAAGCTTCAGGTGCTCTCCGGATTCGGGATGCCTTTAAGGAGGAGTTAAGCAGGAAAGGGATAGATGCTCAAGTGGTAGAGGTGGGCTGCATGGGACATTGCTATGCAGAGCCTCTCGTAATGATTACCAGGCCGGGATTTCCCTCCCTCTGTTACGGTAATGTGGACGAAGGATTAGTCAAGCGGCTGGTGGAAGATTTTTTCATCCGCGATGATCCCTGTTACGAGTTTGCCATGGCAGCCCTGGAACCCAATGATTTTTTCCCAACCTTTAAAGATTTCCCCCGGGGCGTGTACGAAGAGAAGATGATCCTGGGAAATTGCGGTTTTATTGATCCGGAAAATATTGATTTTTATCTTGCCCGGGACGGCTACCTGGCCCTTGCCGGAATTTTGAGCATGGACCCCCGCGAAGTCCTGGAAGAAGTGAAGGCTTCCAATCTGCGGGGGCGCGGCGGAGCCGGGTTCCCGGCGGGAATCAAATGGGAAGTTGCCCGGCAGGCCGGGGAAGGGATGAAATATGTGATCTGCAACGGTGACGAGGGCGATCCGGGTGCTTATATGGATCGGAGTATCCTGGAATCCGACCCTCACCTGGTCATTGAGGGCATGATTATCTGTGCTTATGCGGTGGGTGCCTCCAAGGGCTATTTATATATCCGTTCAGAGTATTTCCAGGCAACACGGCGGGTCAAAAAAGCTCTCCAGCAGGCCCGGGAAAAGGGACTGCTGGGAGACAAGATTCTGGGAAGCGATTTTTGTTTTGACCTGGAGGTTTTCTCCGGGGCCGGAGCGTTTGTTTGCGGAGAAGGGACGGCTCTGGTTAATTCCATGGAAGGGAAAATGGGAATCCCTGAGCATCGTCCCCCTGAGCTTGCTGTTTCAGGCTATCTGGGGAAGCCGACGGTGTTAAATAATGTCAAAACCTTTTGTTATGTACCACTTATTATCCGCAATGGCGCTGACTGGTTTAAGGGGACGGGAACACCGGACAGCCCCGGCACGGCCGTATTTACTCTGGCAGGAAAGATAGCCAACCCCGGCGTGGTGGAGGTCCCCATGGGCACAACCCTCAGACAGTTGATCTTTGACGTGGGAGAAGGAATACCGCGAAATAAGAAGTTTAAAGCTGTGCAGATCGGCGGTCCCTCGGGCGGATGCCTGCCGGAGCAGGCTTTGGATATCCATGTTGACTTTGATTCCCTGCAGGAAGCAGGAGCAATGATGGGTTCCGGTGGAATTATCGTCTTGGACGAAGATGACTGCATGGTCAGTATGGCCCGCTACTTTTTAAAATTTACCGGGCAGGAATCGTGCGGCAAGTGTACTTTTTGTCGCCTGGGAACCAGACATATGCTGGAAATTCTTAATGCCATTACCCGGGGGGAAGGAGATACGGCTTCCCTGAAGACTCTTCAGGAACTGGCGGAAGATGTCAGGGCCGGTTCTCTGTGCAACCTTGGCAGGACTGCCCCGAACCCTGTTCTGACGACACTGAAATATTTTGCGGATGAGTATGAGGCGCATATTAAAGAGAAACGCTGCCCCTCCCTTATGTGTCCTGATTTAATAGATTACTTTATTGAGCCGTCCAGATGCAGCAAGCTCTGCAATGTCTGTGTGGGGAGCTGCCCCGTGGAAGCCATTTATACCCGGGAGGACGGGCTGAAAGCCATCAACCGGGATAAATGCGTCAAATGCGACAGCTGTTTTAAAGTTTGTCCCCCTGAATACTCCGCGGTGGTTAAATTATCCCCTCCCGGTCTGGTGGAGGAGAGGGAGAGAGAAATGAAATGAGCAGGCAGGTTGCGATTACCATAGACGGTCGTAAAATTACAGCTCAAGAAGGAGAGAAACTGCTCTGGGCAGCTCTGGAAAACGGGATATATATTCCCCATCTGTGTGCTGTAAAAGAACAGGAAAGGCCGGCTGCCGGCTGCCGCCTCTGTTTTGTGGAGGTGCAGGGAATCTCCCATCCGGTAACAGCCTGTACTCAGGCCGTAAAGGAGGGCATGGCGGTAAGAACCCGCACACCGGCGGTGGACCGCCTGGTCCGGACGGCTTTTGAACTGTTATTGTCGGAACATAATTTGAACTGCAGGGAGTGTCCCAAAAACGGAAACTGCGAGCTTCAGAGAATCGCCAGGGAAAGAGGCCTGAAGCTGAAACTGCAGCGGGTGAAACCATTGCCTTCAAAGAGCGTAATTGACGACAGCCCCCGTTCTTTTATCTTTGATTCCAGCCGCTGCGTTCTTTGCGGCCGCTGTGTATGGGTGGATCACCACATTGCCGGGCTAGGGGCAATCGGGTTTTCCGGCCGCGGCATTCACCGCCGGGTAACGGTTTTTGCGGATCGCAAGCTGGCCCAATCTCCCTGTACGGAATGCGGCCTGTGTGTGCAAGCCTGTCCGGTGGGAGCCCTGTACTTTAAAGAAAAAGAGTCGTAAACATCCCCTGCCAGTTAGAGGTTCAAGCTCGCAGGCGCTTACAAATTTTCCAGAAATAACCTTACTACATCGGCTCCGCCGATTACTGTTCCCAGAGTGCTGCCCAAATTGGTTAAGGCAACGATGAGCAGAATGCGGGTGACCTTATTATTCCAAAAGCCTTTTACAGAATAAACGTCCGTGGAGAGGTTTTCAAAATCTCCGACACTCGGCCGGCGGATATATGCCTGGACAAGGCCCGCAAACCAGCCGGCTGCCATGAGGGGATTTAGGGAAGTCAATGGAGCCATGATAAAGGCGGTAAGAATGGTGAAGGGATGTCCAAAAGCAATAGCGGCCCCCAGTGAGGAGAAAAGCCCGTTCCAGAGCACCCAGTACTTCGTTTGCTGAATTCCGGCCGAGGGGTTGGTATAAAAAGTGTAGCCGATAATTCCGATAATCAGCAGAGGAATTAACCAGCCGAGGCTTTTCCATACTCCAGATCCGGCAGAAACCCGGCATAGAGCTTCTAAATCATGCTCTTTTTTTATTTCTTCTCTGATTCCGGGAAGATGAGCGGCGCCTAAGACGGCAACAACTTTTTTTCCCGGAGCGTCTTTAATTTTTTGGGCCAGATACTGATCCCGCTCATCAATTAAAGGGACCTTCAGTGTGGGAAAAGATTCCGTGAAATCAAGAAGCATGGCGTTAAGGATATCTTGTTCCTTCATTTTTTCCAGTTCTTCTTCGGAGATTGTTTCATTGCTAAAGATACTGTAGAAAATTATGAAGAGCAGCTTGAGCTTGCCCCAAAATCCGATTCCCTGCCAGATACGGGAAAAGGTTGTTTGAATATTTCTGTCCGCCAGTACCAGGCCGGCACCTGTTTCTTTGCTGGCTTCAATCCCCCGGATCATCTCTTCTCCGGGCTTAATTCCAAACTGGTTGGCCATGCGTTTTTGAAAGGAAGAAATGAACAGGTTCATTAAAAGAAGTACTGCTTTCTTTTCTTTTATAACCTTAAATATGTCCATGTTTTTCCAGCGGTCTCTGTCCATGATGGACTGATATCTTTGCTCATCCAGTTCTATACAAACAGAATCCGGTCTTTCGGTATGGATAATTTCCTTGACCTGTTCCGCACTTTTCCGGGATACATGGGCAGTCCCAATAAGGATTATTTCTTTGCCGTCCAGGTCTATGCGCATTATATTTTCTTCCGGCATAAATACCTTCCTTTAAAAAACTCTATTTTTAAGCACTCTTTTGTCCAATACATCTTATTACAAATACCTGCATTCTTCAATATGTGTTCTCCGCGGCCATAATGGCCGCTCCCAGGGCACCGGTAATTTGCGGTTCAAAGGGGACGATAATTTTTTCGCCGATTTTTGTTTCCATTTCATAGATAACGCCCTTGTTTTTTGCCACACCTCCGGTCATCATGTATTTACCCCGGTGCCTGGTCCTGTTCAGCAGAGTAACTGTTTTGCTTGCCACGGATCTGTTTAATCCTCTGATTATGTCCTTTTTTTCCGTGTTATGCGCGATAAGTGAGATAACTTCAGATTCGGCAAACACAGTACACATACTTGTAATGACAATGTCTTCATTAAAATCCAGGATAACCTTGGAGATATCTTCGATAGAGATTTCCAGCGCTCTGGCCATGAAATCCAGGAACCGTCCCGTACCTGCCGCGCATTTGTCGTTCATAACAAAATCAAGAACATTTCCTCTTTCGTCCAAACTGATCACTTTGCTGTCCTGTCCGCCGATATCAATGATTGTGCGGATTTCTTTGTCCAGGGAAAAGGCTCCTTTCCCATGACAACTTATTTCTGTTGTGACTTTGTCCGCAAAAGGGATGCTTACTCTTCCGTACCCTGTCGCCACGGTAAAGGAGATATCCTTTTTTGTTAAACCGGCTTTTTCCAGGGCAAGACAAAGCGACTTGCCGGCGCTCTCCAAAGCCCTGGCCCCTGTAGGGACGTTAGCATAAGAAAGTATGCGTTTGCCGGCATCAATTATGACCGTATTTGTGCTGGTAGAACCGCTGTCAATGCCTGCAAAGAAACGGTCCTTACGGGCTGTAGACGTAGGGGTTCTTGTTTCCAGCATCTCCAGGAAAGCATCTATTCTGGTCATAAGTTGATCGTTATGCGAATCCGTGTGATCGGTCTCCACTTTTAAGACGGGCACATGTAAACGTTTCTTTAGAGCCGTATATTCAAAAGAATAAAAGTCACAAAATTTAATGGTATTGTAGATGACTCCCTTGATGGGCAGGTTTTGCAGAAAAGCCTGCCTGTCACTTGCCATCCGCATACAGGGAAAAGAGCCTAACAGAGCGCGGGCATACGCAAAAAGATAATTTTTTTCCTCAGTTATCTCTGCCGGCCTGCAGTTATCGGAGCAGGTCAGGTTAACAAATTTAATATTATGCCGGCTTTCTATTTTTTTTAACAGGTTTTCTTCAAATTTTGCCCCCAGGATTACCAGCGATTTTTTGTCTGGAAATTGTTCTTTGCTGCCGGACTGCATAATTTCTTTTAACCGGTCAATCTTTATCGTTGCCCCTTTGTATTTTCCAAAAGCTTCGGCAAATGACGATATTTCCCGGTAAAATAACCGGCAGCTTTCGTCGCTGATTTTCCTGGGAAGATCAATCAGATACAAAAAGTCGGTTTTGTCCTTCAAAATATCGTAAAGCCTGCGGATACTGTCGCAGCAATTTACCAGAACCAGTTCCCTGACATCCTGCTCCAGGATTTGTTCCAGGGCTCCCTTCATAAAACTGCACATATTGACATGTGTACAAGCAAGAGCCCTTTCCTGTGATTTTCCGTTTGGTTCGATTTTAAACGTCTTTTCACCAAAAGCCTCAATCAGCTCCACAGGAGTATATTTACATATGTAGCCGATCATGCGATATCACCTGCTTTTAAGAATTTCCAAAAAAGCTTCTAGCCTGGTTCCGGTCTGGCCTTCCTGGTTGTTTTTCTTGTCGATAACATCCCCGTCCAGCGCTAAAAAGGGGATATCTTTCTTATGGAAATAATCTTTTAACAGGTAGGTCCCCCCGATGGACTGTTTACAGCCAAAATGGCAGAACTGAATAACTCCGTGCGGTTTTATTTTGTTAACCAGCCTGTCGATTAAGGCAATCTTCCGGTTAAAGGAACCATTATAGGAGTTTAAAAGTAATTTTTTAGAAATTCCTTCCAGGGGGTCGTCCAGTTCGATTTCATCAAGATAGTCATAGTTGAGATCAAAACCCAGGATAGGAAATGCTTCGCTGAAATTAAAATATTTCATAAAACTTTTTTCAAATAAAGGAGGAATATGGATAAAAAATATTCCCCTGCCCTTTCTGGCGGGGAGGCTTTGCATCTCTTCAAGCAGCATGCGGTAGAAAGTCAGGGTATCTTCTCTTCCCATAAAAACGTGAGAGGCAAAAAGCATATATAGTTCATAAGTCATTGAACTGGGCAGGTTTCTTGTCCCCAGGGCGTTGAGATAATTTTTAAGCAATTGTCTGCTCCGGTTTTCACGGATAAGTACTTCCCTCAGTTTGTCCGTTTCCAGTTTCTTCTCAAAAACATCTTCAATGACCCGAATCATCTCCAGGAGCTGGGTTTTTACATAATTAACGGTATCTTTGTTGTATGTACAGGGGATATCCAGAATATAGAGGGGAAGGCGATATTTTTCAGTGAGATAGCGAAATGTGCTGATATTTCCATCACAGATCATGCTTGTGGTGATGCCCATTTTACATTTTGGCAGAATGTTCAGTTCTCCGGAACCAAGAAAAATTTTGTGGAAACTGCATAATGAATTGGAGATCCCGGCAGATTCAGCTGCGGCAATAAATTCGTCCTCAATATAAAAGCCAGACATGAAGCTGGAGTAGGCTTCAATAAAAAGAGGATAAATTCCCAGAGCATGTAAGATTTCCGCAGGGGCAAAGAGATTAACCCAGGCGGAGTTTTGCGGGTAGTCCAGATAATCTTTTATACTCTTAATGCATATTCTTTGTAAAAATTGCAGTGACGCAGGTGCTTTTCGATTGGGGAAAAGGCTTACATATCCGTGGGCAAGATTTATGCCCAGTTTGATGCAAGCCAGGACTTTTTCAGAATCGTTCATGTTTTTACGGATCAATTTGCTGTAACTCGTTATCAGGTTCATGCCCAGGTTTCCTTCGGTTCGATTTTTCCAGGCGATTAATGCGGAGAAGACCTGTACAAATTGTTTTTTGCTGTACAGGTCCATCGCTTCCTCCATCCAATACTATCCCTGTTTCAATTACGTTTAAATATTCTGTTTGGATGGTGTTATTCCTTTTAATTGTTAAAATATTTCACTATTATCCGCATAGTGTCAGATGTTTTGCTCGATCTTATTGATAATTAGCCTGCCGTATTGATCCTCATAGTATTCAAAAGTAATATTTTCTCCATCTGTCAGGTTGTCGATTAAAGTTTGTTCGTCCAGGTAAAAGGCTCGCGGTTCTCCGTTAATATTTATTTCCACACTGTTGCTGTCGATCCTTCCCACCAGAATTCCCGCGGCGCTGAGATTTACGTTTTCTCTTTCCGCTTCGTCATTTTCCGGAATTTCTTGCGGGAAGATGGGAGGGAACGTATCGCCTGCCGTATTTGTCACGGTAAAAAAATCATAACCTGCCTGTACTTTAAGGAGTACCAGCGGGTAAGTGAGAGCCGCAATAACGTACTTTTCTTGTGAGGGTTCTCTTTCTTCCACGGTAATTTCCAGGGTGTTATTTTTTGCGGCAACATTTTGTACCGTTGCGGAATACCCTCCGCTAGGTTTTTCGCCGGAGGATATTAAGATAAACAGATCTTCGCCTGTCTGAAAATCCTGCGGGCTAAAGGCATAATATCCTCTCTTTCCCTTCAGGTTTTGGATAATATCCTGCATTGTTTCCGATATTTCTTCCGGGAATGACCTTGTGTCCTCCCACGCTTCATAGGCAACCGTCTCTGTTTCCGGTTCGATGCCGCTTTCCCCGGGCTGGGGCTCCGGGTCGGCGGCCGGCGGACTGCATCCTGCCGCTGCCATTGCGATAATGATCAAAAAAGCTGCCGCTACAAGCAACCATTTTTTCATATACCCCTCTCTCCTTTCTTTCTTCTATACAAGATAGACGGTCCGGCAGCTTTTTTGTTTCAATAAATTTAGCCCGGCGTTACTTTACATCTTGCTACAGGACGGTTAAGATAATAAAAGAAACGGGATAATTGACCGTATACATAACACTGTTTTTCGGGGGCGGATGATGGCTCTTCTAGATGTGCGCAATATTTACAAATCCTATGCAGACAACAGCATCCTGGAAGGGGTTACCCTGCAGATAAATCCGGGGGAGAAAATTGGGCTGGTGGGAGCAAACGGCTGCGGAAAAACCACGCTGCTTAAAATAATAACCGGTGAGGAAGAACCGGATCAAGGGGAAGTTTTTACCGGCAGAGGCTTGTCGCTAGGCTACCTGAGCCAGAAACCCGGCTTTATGCCCAGAGAGACTCTGCAGGAGGTCCTGACGGGAGCTCTGGAAGAAGTATACTTGATCAAGGAGGAGATGACCCGCCTGGAAATAGAGATGTCTTTGTCCGGGACGGGCGGGGTAAAAGATCTTAACCCTCTCATGCAAAGATATGGAGAGCTGGCCCACCTTTTTGAGGAAAAAGGGGGTTACATGCTGGAAAATCGCTTGAAGATGATTGCCCTCGGTTTAGGCTTTCGGGATGACGACCTGCAGCGCAGGGTGGAAACTTTTAGCGGGGGAGAAAAAACAAGAACACAGCTTGCAGCTCTGCTGCTCCGCGAACCGGATCTGCTTCTTCTGGACGAGCCTACCAATAGCCTTGATGCCGAGTCGGCAGAATGGCTGGAAGATTACCTTGTCAACTGGCGTGGGGCGCTTCTGATCGTTTCTCATGATCGTTTTTTTCTCGACCGCGTTGCCGGCCGGATTGCCGTTCTGGAAAATAAGTCGCTGCAAACATATCGAGGAAATTTCTCCAGTTGTTTAATGCAGCGGGAAGTTGAAAGAAGCGCCCTGGAAAAAGCATATAAAAAACAAGAAGCATCAGTAAAAAAAGATCAGGATTTTATCTGTAATGCGGCTGCCGATCAGAGAACGAAACGCCAGGCCCGCAGCAGGGAAAAGCGCCTGGATAAACTTGAGATGGTAAAAAAGTCGGAAAAGGCACCCTCCTGGAAGGCCCGCTTTGATTTTGCCGGCCGGGGAAACCGGAGCGTTGTTGCTTTTGAAGGGGTTTCCAAATATTACGGCCGTTTCCCGGTTTTTACGGATGTTACCTTTGAGATAAACCGGGGAGACCGGGTTGCTGTCGTCGGCCCCAATGGTGCGGGGAAGACGACTCTGCTGCGTATCATAACCGGCGAAGAAACGGTTGAATCGGGTGTTGTCCGCATCGGGTCCAATAGTAGAATTGCCTATTTTGACCAGGAACAGAGAACTTTAAAAACCGGGTTTTCTGTTTTGGAGAATATTATGGAAGCGTCAGGAATGGGGGAGGCGGAGGCGCGTCGCTACCTGGGGAGTTATCTGTTTCGCGGAGAAGAAGTTTTTAAAAAAGTGCAGTCGCTGAGCGGCGGTGAAAAAAGCCGTCTGGCTCTGGCAAAAATGGCCCTGGAAGACAGCAATTTTCTTATTATGGATGAACCGACCAATCACCTGGATATCTGGGGGATCGAGGAACTCAAGACGGCATTATCCGGCTTTCCGGGGACGCTCCTTATTGTTTCGCATGACCGTTTTTTTATCTCTCAAACAGCGACAAAAATTTTGGAGGTCAGAGCCAGGCGTATAAAACTTTACCGGGGAACATACTCAGATTACAGGGAAATAAAATTAAAAGAGAAGGAAAGGGAAAATACGGATTTTCCCCATTCCAGAGAGTTAAAAAAACAGCGGCGTCGCGAAAAGAAGGAGAAAGAGAAGTCTCAGAAAGAAGAAATGCTGGCGCTGCGACGTAAAAAACGTCATCTGTCCGCATTAATGGTCAGGATGGAGGAAAAGATTACCTTTGGAGAAAATAAAATAAACGGCCTGCAAGAACAGCTGGCCAGTCCGGGGGCATACGATGATTTTAACCGGGCGCGCCGTCTTTTAGCCGAGTTGGCGCAGACCAGGGATGAGCTGGGGGCTTTGTATGAAGAATGGGAAAAAATTGGTCTTCAGCTGGATGAATTTCCCCCGGAAGAGTGAATGAGTCAAAGCAGGAGGTGGATTACTAGTTGAACCGTTTATACCGGTCCCGGGAAACAAGGATTATCGCTGGTGTTGCCGGCGGGCTGGCGGAGTATTTCCAGGTAGATGTGGTTTTAATCCGTTTATTATGGTTGATTGCCGCTTTTGCCGGCGGCGGGGGTATCCCGGTCTATATTATTGCCTGGATTGTTATTCCCGAAGAAAAAGGTTTTGCTTCAGGAAAGGAGAAGAAACTTCAACAGAGCGATGATTTTGATTCAGCGGAACAAAAAGGAGAAGCGGTTGTTTTCCATGGGGAAGGCACCCCTGCAAAGGAAAACCGGTCCGAGTGGAGAAGGCGGCGCAATGCCGGCCTGCTGCTAATCGGTCTGGGGATTATCTTTTTGGCCCACCAGATTACCGGCCCATTTTTTTACTATTTCTGGCCGTTGTTAATTATTGCGGCCGGGATTTTTCTTCTCTGGCGCGAGGGGAAGGAGGCTGGAAAATGAAAATCGGCACATTTATTGCCGGGCTCCTGCTGATCCTTGTGGGGCTGGTTGCTTTTTTAGGCAATATCGGTTACGGGTCATGGGTCTTTGCAGGTCAACTGTACAGGTTTTGGCCTGTGCTTCTTATCCTGATCGGGATTAGTTTTTTCTGGGGAGGAGTGATCCCCCGCCCGCTGGGTATTTTTTTAATCATCGTTATTTCCGGAGGTATTATTTTTCTGGCCCTGCAAAATCCCCCTTCCTCTTTTCATTTTTCTCGGGGGCAAAGAGAAACAGAACTGGTCGTCGATCGTTCCCGTTACGCGGGTGTGACATCCGCGGAAATAGAGATGAAGTTCGGCGGGGGGGAAATTTCGCTGGATTCCGGAACG
>CAYQQF010000015.1:0-4820 GCA_964419485.1 uncultured Dethiobacter sp. | reverse complement strand
TTTGTTGAAGGACGTTTTCAGGGAACATCAGGGGCAGTAACATCGGTAAAACGACATAATAACGAGGTAAAAATAGATATCAGACCGGCTGAAACAACCTGGTTTTCACATCGGCACAATATGAATAACTGGGAAGTGCACCTCTCACCGGATTTGACCTGGGAAATTGCTCTGGAGGCAGGAGCTGCAGAAGGAGCCCTTGATTTTACCGATCTGGATTTTCAGCAGCTGGATTTGAAGCTGGGTGCCGGTGATTTTCGCTTTAAGTTTGGCAACAATGGTGAATACGGAAAGGTAAAAATGCAGGCCGGCGCTTCCAATGTCAGGATCCAGGTTGACGCTAATACGGGAGTCCGCATTCGCCTCCAGGGGGCCCTTTCCGCTACCAACCTGGATGAACTGGGATGGGCCAGAGTAGATGATTATTATGTCTCTCCGGGTTTTGATGAAGCTTTGTCACGGGTTGATCTGGATCTGAAAATGGGTGTTGGTAATTTAGAGCTGGAAATCGCATCTTCACAGGGAATCCAGCTCTAGCAGCAAGTACCCGTGAAGATATTGTCCGTTAGTTCAGGCAAAAAAATATGATTTACATGGGAATTTATTGGGTTTGTCGAAAAAAGTAAGAGGATTTGGCGAAAAAGTGTAGAAAATAAACAAATATCAAAATTATATTAGGGAGGTGTCAAAGGTGTCTGAAAATAATTCCTTGCAGTTTAAAGAAGAAAGTGGAAAAAAATACGGCATTATGGAAGTCCTGGCCATGATGGCTCCGGCGATACAAAAAATGTTTCCCTTTGATGCAATGATCGGTATAACTGATACAAAGAAATTTTTAGCTTATCTGCCCGCGAGTGATCTTAATCTCGGAGATCTTCTCGGGAGGGAGGTGCCCAAAGGGAGTGCGATATATGTGGCGATGCATGCGGGGACAGATAAAACTGTAGTTGTGCCCAAAGAAGCTTACGGCGTTCCCTTTAAATCGACAGGTGTTCCTGTCAGGGATGAAGAAGGAAATATTGTCGGTGGATTGGGCTTTGCCAGGAGCTTGAGACAGACGGAACTATTATTGGAAGCAGTTCAATCTTTTGCTTCAACTTCAGAAGAAGTCGCTGCATCAACGGAAGAACTGGCCGCTTCGGCGCAGGAGCTTTCCAGCGAAATGGAATCTTTGACCATGTTCCAGAAAGAAATGATCGAGCAGGTTGATAAGACCGATACGATGTTGGATTTCATCAACAAAGTTGCCGCAAACTCCAATCTTCTCGGTTTAAATGCCAGTATTGAGGCGGCCAGGGCAGGCGAACATGGACGGGGTTTTGAAGTTGTGGCTACTGAAATACGTAAAATGGCGGACAGCATCGCAAATTCAGTCAAAGAGATCAGGGATATTATTGAAACGATTAAAGAAAAAGTATCAATGATTAGCGGTGCGACGACAAAGGTTTCGGATATTTCTCAGCATCAGGCCTCGGCTTCGCAACAGATATCGGCTTCCATACAGCAGCTGGCATCTGCGGCAGAAAATATTGAGGAAGTAGCCAAATTAATCTAATTTAGATAAATTTTTGAGCTTAGCCATTAAAAAGGGCGCATATTATTTCCCTTATTTAATAATGATCTTAGCAGGGTCTAATTATTAAAACCCAAAGGGGGAGATAAGATGCGCCGTATTATGGGTTTTGTTGGTACCAACCGCAATTTTAAAGCATGGCTTTCCGGTATCAGGTCGGGTATGGTGGTTGATCTGGCGCTTTACCGCTGGAAAAGTTCTATCCTGAAAAGGTTGACGGCAAAGTAATTTAACGCCGGATAAGAGGATTTGAAGGGATTGACACTTCTTATGTAGAATATTATATACCTCAAGAGCCTTAAGGAGAAGATAAGGAGAAGATATGACAGTATATATCAGCACAAGGGGTAATTTCCCTTCTGTTTCTGCCTCCTCGGCAATTAAGGTCGGCATGGTTCCGGCGGGGGGGCTTTTTGTTCCGGATAAAATTCCTGTTTTTCCGGAAAAGAGCATCTTTGCTATGGAGGAGTATGATTATATCTCGACGGCACAGGAGATTATTGCTCCTTTTTTAGATGATTTTTCTGTGCATGAACTCCAGGAATGCCTGCAGCCGGCCTACGGGGAAGGCAACTTTTACCATCCCCTTGTTGCGCCGTTGCATACTTTAGATAAGCAATTACATTTTCTGGAACTCTGGCATGGACCTACGGCTGCGTTTAAAGATATCGCGCTTCAGTTGATGCCTTTTTTATTAACCCGTTCTGCCGCAAAATTGCCTGACCAAAAAGAGATCGTCATACTGGTGGCCACATCGGGAGATACGGGTAAAGCCGCCCTGGAAGGTTTTAAGAATGTTCCCGGAACAAGAATTATTGTTTTCTATCCTTTTCATGGAGTAAGCCGGATTCAGGAACTGCAGATGACGACCACCGATGGAGGCAATACGCATGTTGTGGCTGTCAGGGGCAACTTTGATGATTGTCAGAGTGCCGTCAAAGAAATTTTTGCCGACCGGGTTTTTAACCGCACCCTGGGTGATAAAGGATTTGAGCTTTCTTCTGCAAATTCAATTAACTGGGGCCGGCTGGTACCCCAGGTAGTCTATTATTTCTGGGCATATGTCAGGCTTCTTCTTAAAAAGGTGATTGTTCCGGGGGAGAAAATTAATTTCGTTGTTCCCACCGGTAACTTTGGAAATATTCTTGCCGGCTGGTATGCACTAAAAATGGGTCTGCCGGTCCAAAAATTAATCTGTGCCTCCAATGAGAACAAGGTTCTAACGGATTTTTTCCAGACCGGCCTTTATAATCGCAACAGGGAGTTCAGGCAGACCCGAAGCCCCTCCATGGATATTCTTATCTCCAGCAACCTGGAAAGGTTTCTCTTTGAAATAACAGGCCATGATGCGGAAAGGATTACCCGCTGGATGACGGATCTTCAGCAAAAGGGTTTTTTCCAGGTGGATGAGCTAACCGGGAAACTTATGAACGATTTTATTACCGCCGGTTTTGCCGGAGAAGACGAGACGCTGGGCGCTATCAGAGAAGTTTTTGATATTTATCGTTACCTGATGGATCCCCATACAGCCGTAGGATACAGGGTATACCGTGATTATTGCAGAAAAAGCGGAGATAAAACCGTAACGGTGATTAATGCAACGGCCAGCCCGTGTAAATTTGGCGGCAGCGTTCTGGAAGCTCTTCGGGGCAGGGACTTCATCCAAAATAAGGATGAATTTACTCTTTTGCATCAACTGGAGGAACTTGACGGGATATCCCTTCATCCCGGGCTCAGGGACCTGGAGCAAAAACCGGTTCTGCACCGGACTGTTTGTGAAAAAACAGAGGTGCGGAAAGTGGTTGAAAAAATACTTGGGGAATAAACGGGTATTATTAATTTAGTTTTGCAGCGCGGCAAGTTTCCTGTACAGTTCTTCTTCCTCGGGTTTAATTTCCCGGGGAATATTAATAATTACTTTCAGAATGAGATCGCCGCGGCTAGCATTTTTCCCGGGCATGCCTTTTCCCCGCAGGCGAAGCTTATGCCCTGATTTGGTCCGGGGGGGCACTGTTACCCGAATTACTCCCTCCAAAGTTGGGGCTGGTACTTTATCGCCCAGGACGGCCTGCCAGGGGAGGACTGTCAGCTCTGCCTCCAGGTTATCTTCTTTAAGGGTAAAAAGGGGATGAGGAAGAACCTTTATTTTCAGATAAAGATCGCCGGATTCTCCTCCGGAGTCGGATTTGCCTCCTTGACCTTTAAGCCGTATTTTTGTGTTGTCACGGGCGTCCCGGGGGATTTTCAGTTTGATAGTTTTGACTCCGGGGATGTACCCGACTCCTTCGCATAAAGGGCAAGTATTGGTATCATTGAAATAGCCCGCCCCTCCACAACGGCTGCAGAGTTCCTGTATAGAGAATTGCAGATGTTTTTCCTTTTCAAAATAGATCTCTTCCAGGGTTACCTCTATCTCAGCCCGCATATCAGTACCTTTTCTAGGTCGGCTCTTTCGGTTTCGAAAAATTTCTCCCCGAAAACCTCCGCCGAAGAAAGCTTCGAAAAAATCGCTGAAGCTGTGTTCTTCGCCGCCAAATTGAAAAGGACCCCCTCCGGGAAACTCTTCGAAACCCCTTCCTGTTCCCGGACGGGATGCTCTTTGCTGATAGTCTCGGTAAGCGGTAAATTCATCTCCATGCTGCCAGTTGGCGCCCAGGCGGTCATATTGCTTTCTTTTTTCGGGATCGCTGAGGACTTCATATGCTTCATTGATCAGTTTAAATTTTTTCTCCGCCTCTTTTTGTTTTTCTTTGGGCTGGAGGTCGGGATGGTATTCGCGCGCCAGTTTACGGTAGGACTGTCTGATTTCTTTGTCTGTTGCCTTGCGGTCAAGACCCAATACTTTATAATAATCTTGAAACTTAACGGCCATTTTTTAACCTCACAATCATTAAAGATACTTTCGTCCGATTCTTGCTGCCAGAGTTACCGGATCAAAGACCGGGGAAAACGGGGGAGAGTAGGCAAGGTCCAGTTTAAAAACGTCGTTAACGGACATTTTGTTGGTGATAATAGTAGAGTAAACGTCAATTCTTTTTACGCTGTCCAGCGGTCCTGCCAGCTGGGCCTGAGGTCGATTTTCCTTTCCTGAACGGCAACTTCCGGAGTAAGTTCAATAAGATAGGAAATATATTCCCCAGTCAGGCTTCAGTCGTTTTACCTGGCTGGCTGCACTCAGACCGGCAGCATTACCTCCTAGTACAATATAGTTGTAATGAATCAGCAGCAAAACAGCTGCTGGAAACAC
>CAYQQF010000014.1:7256-18084 GCA_964419485.1 uncultured Dethiobacter sp. | reverse complement strand
TTCGGGAGAAAATTCTTTTACTTTGCCGGTCAAAAAATCAAAGAGTAAAATTTTTTTCTTTAAAAAATCTGTCTGCACAAAGTCGGCATTTAGTTGCAGGGCCAGCTGCAGCCCCTCACCTTTCTGTTCCGGACGTAAAGCAACCAAATTGTCCTGTGGAAGATACCCATGCAGGCGATGAACATCCCCGCTGTAACCACCGTCTGCCAGGATCACCCCTTGAACATAAAAATTAAATAATTCCCCTTCATTATTTTCTAGCAAAAGGCTTTGGACTCTTTCATTAACTCCATTTGGAAAAATCTGGATCCTTTGCACCTTTTCAGAACGCAAAACCACTCCCGCTTTCTCGGCTCTGTCTAACAGCTGCCCTTTAAACTTTTCTCCCGCATCGGCGGCAGTTGAAAGATGAAAATAAGGGTTTCTCACGGTATCGGGAAGACTGTCAAATTCAACTCCACCGTAATGCCGGGCCAAATCATAAAGATCGTCTGCTTGCCGGGCAAATGCCTCCAGCAGTTGAGGATCAGCTACTCCTTTCCCCTTTTCCTGAAGTATTTCCTGTAAATTTTCACTGCTAAGAACTATATCCTGCTCATGCTGAACAGGTGTGGAACTGGCAGCCAGGCCTTCTGAAACAAGATATGAAGTATCCTCAAGAATTTCTCCTCCATTGGGGAAGATGAATACCTGTGCTCCTGCACCGGCCGCTTCAAGTGCTGCAATAAATGCCGCGGTACTTCCACCGATAACAGCCAGATCCCCTCCCTGCGGAACCGGAGGAGGCTCTTCCCCTTTTTGCAGCGCAGCCTGGGAAATAAAAAAGATAAAGATAAAAAGAATCAGCAACAAGATAACTGTCGCTGAATTTTTCCTTGGTTGCAGCACCTGGCCTTTCCCCTTTCACTTGAGCTTATTCCCGGGAGAGAACGGCAATATTACCCACTTTGTCTTCCGAGGAGAGCCGGATCAGAGTCACCCCCCGGGCGTATCTGCCCTGTATTGAAACCTGAGATATTTTTTCCCGAATAATGTTACCACGGGCAGTAATAATAATGAATTCTTCTTTTTTCTGCACCGGGTAAACACCGCATAAAAGCCCTGTTCTTTCACTGAGTTTGATGGCAATAAGCCCTTTCCCGCCCCTGTTCTGGGAACGAAACTCTTGAAGCTTTGTTCTCTTTCCATATCCTTTTTCAGTAACAAAAAGAAGCTTTACCTTCTCACCTGAAACCAGGCTCATACCGACAACACAATCCCCATCTGCAAGTTTAATACCCCTGACACCCCGGGCTGTCCTGCCCAAAGGACGCAATTGTTCTTCAGAAAAACGGATGAGCAGGCCATATGACGTAACCAGCAGAACGTCTACATTCTCGCCTGTTTCTCCGCCCGGAGTATCGTTACTGTTCCCCAGTTCGTCCAGCGATGCTTTAATATGTTTCACCGAAATAAGCTCGTCGCTTTTCTTCAGGGCCAGGGCGATGAGCCCCGATCTCCTTGCTTGGGCATATTCTCTCAGCCTGGTCTTCTTTACAATGCCTTTTTTTGTGGCCATAATAATGAAATCTTTTTCTCCGTATTCCACAAGCGGAAAGACAGCTGTAATATATTCACTGCTTTCCAGGGGCAGGAGATTTATAATCGCGGTCCCTCTGGCCTGTCGGCCTGCCTCAGGGATTTCGTAAACCTTCAACGGGTATACTTTCCCGTTGTTGCTGAAACAAAGAAGCAGATCGCGGGTCGAGGAAACAAAAAGATGCTCAACGAAGTCTTTTTCACGAATGCCATGAGCGATCATCCCCCGGCCGCCCCTGTGCTGACTGCGGTATGTCGAAAGAAGAATCCGCTTCATATAGCCCTGATGGGTAAGCGTAATAACAACCTTCTCCTCGGGGATGAGATCCTCAAAGTCGATCTCTCCCTCTTCAGGAATAATTGTTGTCCGTCTTTTGTCTCCAAACTTTTTCTTAATTTCTTGCAGTTCTCGTTTTATTTCTCCCAGGATGAGTGTTTCATTGGAAAGGAGAGCTTCCAGATAGGCAATTTCTTCCTTTAATGAAAGATACTCTTCATCCAGTTTATGCCTTTCCAGAGCTGTAAGTCTCTGCAGACGCATTTCCAGGATAGCCTGGGCCTGCTTTTCACTTAGTGCAAACTCTTCTATAAGGCCTTCTCTGGCACTGTTTGTGTCAGCCGAGCCGCGGATAAGCTGGATAACACGGTCCAAATTATCCAGGGCAATACGCAGCCCTTCAACGATATGTGCTCTGTCTCTGGCCTTGCGCAGCAAGAATTGAGAGCGCCTGGTTACAATCTCTTTTTGGTGTTCAATGTATGCGGCAAGAAGCTCTTTTAGATTGAGCACCTTTGGCCGTCCATCAACAAGTGCCAGAAGAATGATCCCGAAACTCTGCTGCAAAGGAGTAAATTTATAAAGCCGGTTCAAGACGACCTGGGGACTGACTCCTTTCTTTAACTCAATAACAATCCGCACTCCATCGCGATCCGATTCATCCCTTAGCTCGGCAAGGCCGTCTAACTTTTTCTCTCTAACCAAATCAGCGATCTTTTCAATCAGCCTGGCCTTGTTCTGCTGGTACGGTATTTCGGTAATAAGCAGCCTGTCACGGCCTTCCTTTGTTCTTTCAATAACGGTTTTTCCTCTGATTTTAATCGTGCCGCGCCCGGTGGCATAAGCTTCCTGAATACCGTTAAAACCAAGAATTACGCCTCCGGTGGGAAAGTCAGGACCCTTTATGCAGGTAAGAAGTTCATTTATGGAAATATCGGGATTGTCAATGATCATGGAAACAGCATCAATGGCTTCCGTGAGGTTATGGGGAGGAATGTTGGTCGCCATTCCGACAGCAATTCCCGACGAGCCGTTGACCAGAAGGTTGGGAAAACGCGCCGGTAAAACAGCAGGTTCTTCCAGCGTCTCGTCAAAATTTAAACGAAAATCGACTGTTTCTTTCTCCAGGTCACGAAGCATCTCCATGGCGAGACGCGAAAGCCTGGTCTCCGTATAACGCATAGCCGCCGCCGAATCGCCATCCATGGAGCCAAAATTGCCCTGCCCATCCACCAGTAAATAACGGCTGGTAAAATCTTGCCCCATCCTTACCATGGCGTCATAAACAGCCTGATCTCCGTGGGGATGATATTTACCCAATACTTCCCCCACAAGGCGAGCTGATTTTTTATGCGGTTTATCCGGGGTTAAGCCCAGGTCCTGCATGGCAAAAAGTATACGCCTGTGGACCGGTTTTAACCCGTCCCTTACGTCTGGAAGAGCCCGGCTGACTATCACACTCATGGCATAATCTAAAAAAGACCTTTTTACCTCTTCGTGAAGAGAAATGGAACTTATTCTTTCTTCTTCGTGCATCTAGTTCAAACCTTCCTGATGTTTTGTTGCCGGCACTGCAAGTCATATTGTTAACAATATGGCTTGATAATAATACCGGAAAGCAGCATCTTGCCTTGCGTTCATGTTTTAAAATTTATTTTATCATAACCTTACTGCTTAGGAAAGAAAAACGTTACAACTTGCCTTTAAAAACAAGACGGCCTCATAATTTGAAGGCCGAGAAACATCAAAAAGAATAATCATGTTTCTAAACATCCAGGTTGCGTACTTCAAGGGCATTTTCTTCAATAAATTTTCTCCTGGGCTCAACTTTTTCACCCATAAGAAGTGTAAAAATCTCGTTAGCTTCGATGGCAGACCGCATATCTACTTGTAAGAGGGTTCGGGACTGCGGGTTTATAGTCGTCTCCCAAAGCTGTTCGGGATTCATCTCCCCGAGACCCTTATAGCGCTGGATCGAAGTTCCCTGGCGACCTATCTTTGACATTAATTTTTCCAATTCTTCTTCGCGATAGAGATAATATGCCTTTTTATTTTTAGTAACTTTAAAAAGAGGAGGTTGAGCAATAAAAATATTGCCCAGCGAAATAAGAGGCTCCATGTAGCGGAAGAAAAAAGTAAGCAAAAGTATCCGTATATGAGAACCGTCTACGTCAGCGTCAGTCATAATGATAATCTTCCGGTAGCGCAATTTGTCAATTTCAAAATCATCTCCGATTCCTGTCCCCAAAGCAGTAACCAGCGTGCGAATTTCTTCATTGGCCAATATCTTATCCAGCCTGGCCTTTTCCACATTAAGAATTTTTCCCCGAAGCGGCAGAACAGCTTGAAAGATCCTGTCACGCCCCTGCTTGGCAGAACCTCCAGCCGAATCTCCCTCTACAATTAAAACTTCGCATTCATCCGGATCTTTACTGGAACAATCTGCCAGTTTACCGGGTAAATTGCTGATTTCTAAAGCATTTTTCCTGCGGGTAAGTTCCCGGGCTTTCCTGGAAGCCTCCCTTGCCCTGGCAGCCTGGAGTGCTTTCTCGCACAGCTTGCGGGTTAAAGAGGGATTTTGTTCCAGCAGGGCTCCGAATTCTTCTGCTAAAACACCGTCCACAATTCCCCTTACTTCGGTATTTCCCAGGCGGGTCTTGGTTTGGCCTTCAAATTGTGGATTTAAAATTTTTACGCTTATTATCCCTGTTAAACCTTCCCTGATATCTTCTCCCTGAAAATTATCTTGATTTTCCTTTAATAAGCCCAGGCGCCGGGCATGATCGTTTATCAGCCGGGTCAGGGAACTTTTAAAGGCTGCTTCATGTGTTCCGCCTTCCTGGGTTCGAATATTATTGGCATAAGAATATATCATTTCACTAAACCCCGAATTATACTGAAACGATAGTTCTACCCAGCAATTATTTTGTTCCTTCTCTAAATAAATCGGTTCCTTGGGATATACTTCCTTATTCTTATTAAGGAAAGTTACAAAAGAAGATATTCCGCCTTCATAAACAAAAATTTCTTTCTTTTGTGCGTCACCCCGGTCATCCTGTAAAATAATAGTAATTCCCTTATTTAAAAAAGCCATCTCCCTTAACCTTTGAGAAAGGGTCTGATAATCAAAAGAAATATCTTCAAAAATACTTTGATCGGGGGAAAAAGTTATTTTCGCTCCGGTTTGTTTTGATTTTCCCCTGTTTTCTACTGAAGTTACCGGAACCCCTCTTTCATAACGCTGCCAGTATATTCCATTATCCCGCTGCACCTCCACTTCCAGCCAGGAAGAAAGGGCATTAACAACAGAAACACCAACACCATGAAGTCCTCCTGCCACTTTATAACCTTCTCCTCCAAATTTTCCCCCGGCATGAAGAATAGTCAATACAACTTCAAGAGTAGATTTTTTTTTCAAAGGATGCTCTTTAACGGGAATACCTCTGCCATTATCTATTACAGTAACACTGTCGCCTTTGTTAAGGATAACTTCTATCTGCGTACAAAAACCGGCCATAGCTTCATCTATACTGTTGTCCACTACTTCAAAAATAAGATGGTGCAATCCCCTGCTGCCTGTTGAACCGATATACATGCTGGGGCGCTTTCTTACAGCTTCAAGGCCTTCCAAGATCTGAATCTGATTTTCATCGTAAACACCGGCATTTTTCTTGTTCATTTACCAGTCCTCCTGAGAATTCTAACCAGTATTCTTATCTGCTAAACGTACTCCTGTCGATCCTCTTTTTCAATGTCAAAGGAGATATTGGAGAGTAGCAAACTTTATCCCTGGTGATAATAAAAGCATTGCATGTTTTCTCTTCTTTTTTGCTGAGGTATTCTCCGGGAAAACTTTCCAGAAACTGAGTATTAATCTGGTTGTTCTTTAAATCAATATTAAAAATACCTATCACGTCCTCCATGGAAATAACACGGGAATTTCCAATATGCAGATACATTTTTTTACCTCCTCACAAGTTGTGCACTATATTTTTACCGCCCGGCGGTTTTATTCGTAATTCTTAGTATAAAAGTTATTATTCTCAATTTTTCCGCCTTCTAAAGATTTGACCAAACCTGCAAAATCTTTTAACGCCCGAAATTCATCTTCTGGTTGAATTAGCGGTGGTTCTTTTCCGGTAACAAAAAGTATATAGAACAGGATAAGTTCGTTTAAAGAATTATCGCTGCACTCTTTTTGCACACCTTCCTCTGTTACAAGATCCATGATACGGTTAAAATACTTCTTTCTAATTTTCTCTTTACAAAAATTAAATAATTCTTCCCGCGGAGGGAAAAACCATTCTTTAAGATCGGAAAAATTTAACCATGGCCTGCTAGTAAAAAGGAATTGTAAACTTTTTATCCATTGTTCACTCTCCCTGTAACAAAAGAAACAAAGATTTTCTCTCATCTCATCTACATAACACGGCAGGCCGCATACCCGGCAATTTACTGCGCCCTCATGTATCTTTGTCTTTTGATGCTGATAGATATGCTTCATGAAATTTCTGAATTTGTCTTTAAAAAGATCAGGTACGTTTTCAACCAGTTTTTCTATTTCTTTTATTTCTTTTTGCTCTAGAATTGGAGTTTTGTTATCATTTTTTCTTGCCAATCTTTTATTTTTTTCTTCTAAGGTATTATCTACATATGCCTGTACTACTTCTCTTTCTTGAGCAAAACTTCCTGCATTGATTAATTTGATTTTTTTCGTTACTTCAAAACCAACAACATTATTAAAATCGTCTTTAATTTTTTCCTGCAAAGTTGTTAAGTGATATAACCAATTGCTGTCGCTGACCTCTACCCACAATACTCCGCCTTTCAGAACCAAAGGACGGGTATAACGGCTAATATGCACACCAACAGCTTCCGGCCATTTTTGAAGCCATTTTCTTTGTCGCAGCTGATCTTTTAAGCCGATTTTTTGAAAATATGAATCCATTATCTGGTCAAATTTTTTCATTGTTATTCTTTCTTTTTATATTTAATTAACAGTTTCTACCGTTCCTTCATTGATCTTCAGAAGTGAAAATGGCGTATCTTGCCCCAAAAAACTTTCTTTGACGTTTTCATTAAGGGAAACTGTAATAAAAATCTGCTGGGCTTCATGAAAAAGAGAAAAACATTGTTTTCTCCTTTTGTCGTCCAACTCAGAAAAAATATCATCAAGAATAAAAATTGGTTTTTCATAATTACGACTGTAAAATTGGATCTGAGCTGCTTTTAAAGAAATAATGGCGCTTCTTTGTTGTCCGTGTGATGCAAATCTTTTGATATCTTTATCTCCAATCAAAAAAGAAAAATCATCCTTGTGTATACCAACAAGAG
The DNA here is from genome assembly GCA_964419485.1 of uncultured Dethiobacter sp. Classification (GTDB taxonomy): domain Bacteria; phylum Bacillota; class Dethiobacteria; order DTU022; family UBA8154; genus DUNV01. The sequence continues at coordinate 10,895 of CAYQQF010000014.1, read as the reverse complement.
AAAACCCTTTTTCTTTTTCTTCCTCTTCCGCCCTGGATATTTGTATCTCCATTTCTTTCTCAATTTCTTTAATTTCTTTCTGTGTATTCATATAATCTGTTTTGATAACAATACCCGGACGATATTTCAAAGTTAAAAGCATATTATCTTCTTTAGATTCAAATAATCGCGTAAAATTGAGGGAAGCAAGGTTGCCCCATATGGACAGAATACGGGCCCTCTGCTGCAAGATACGACTTCCAAAATATATTAACTGACTATTCCAGGGCGCCAAAAGTTCTCTGTTAATTTTTTTTTGCATCCTGTTTAATTTCAACAACCTGTTTTTTTGCCGCAGCGCCCTTCTATATCTTTGCAGGCAGTTTCGATAAAAATAACTTAATTGTCCTATTTCCCTATCAAGAAAATTTCTTCGTTCTTCAGGACCCCTTCTTATTAAATCAAGATCCTCAGGTACAAAAAAAACAACCGGGCAGAAGTTAAAAATTTCCTCTTTCTTTAATAAACGTCCATTAATTTTGGTAACTTTGCGGCCTTTTTCCAACTCATACCCGTTTTCAACTTTATATAGCCTTTTTTGAAAAAAAACATTGCCCTGTAAAAAAAAATATGGCTGCTCCCAGTAAACCATATCGCTTTCTTTTAATGTCCGAAAAGATTTTCCCAGGCATAAATGATAGATAGCTTCTAAAAGATTACTTTTCCCCTGACCATTAGCTCCTTGCAAAACAGTAATTCCTGTTTTTAATTGCAGCATTTCTTTTTTAAAATTACGAAAATTAACCAATTGTAAATCCTTGATAAACAATCAAGGCACCTCTTAACCTGAATAGAATTTTAAGGACTGTTTTTTTCCGTTTTTATTGGTAAAACAAGGTAGCGGTAATGATAATTTTCTTCAACCTTATTTTGCACAAAAACACAGGGTCCAAGGGGTCCGTTAAATTCAATGCGAACTAAATTATCTTCTAAAATTCTCAATGAATCTAATAAATAACGTGCATTAAGAAAAATTTCATTAAGATTTTCTCCTTCTTTTTCTTCTAAAAAAAGTTCTTCATCCATTCTTCCCAAATTTGAAACAGCTTTTACTTTTAATGAACCTTCATCAACCTGCAGAGATATCATCTGATTGGAACCAGGTGAAAATAAAGTGGCTCTCTGGATCATTTTTTCCAGCATTTCCGTCTTTGCCAGGATAGCTGTCGAATAAGTTTGAGGAAAAATATTTTTTAGGTCCGGGTATTTATCTTCCAACAGTCTTGTGGAAAAAACATAGTTCCTATAAAGTATAACAAATTCATTCTCTTTAAAATAGCATTGTATTTCTTCTTCAGAATTTTCAATAACTTTCAAAATTTCAATTAATAACTTCCCGGGTACAAGTAATTTAAACGGTTTAATTTTATGCTCTATTATATATTCTTTTTCAAAAAGTGCCAGACGGTAGGTATCAGTAGCAAGGGCATATAATTTATTTTCATCTTCCAGTAATTCCAATAAAATTCCCTTAAAAGAAGGTTTTCCTTCATCCTGGGAAACAGCAAAAGTAACTCCTTTTAAAATTTTTTTAAAAGCACTGGCAGTAAAAGTAAGAGACGACCAGTAAGACCATTGCTCTTTTTCAGAAACCCTGGGATACTCTTCGGGATCAATTCCATAAAGAATAAAATTTGCTTTCCCACTAAAAATTTCTATTCTTAAATTTTCTGTATCCATTTTTATTTCAACATCTTTTTCGGGGAGCTGCCTCAAAATATCTATAATTTTATCCTGGATAACTACAGATCCGCTCTTTAAAATTTTGACATTTTGTAAAGTTGCTTTAATACTAATTTCTAAATTGTTGGCGGCAACAATAAGTTCTTGTTCATCGGCCTGTACAAAAAATCCTTTAAGAATATTAAGCGGAGTTTTTAAGGGGATTGCTTTTTGGACAATAGAAAAAACTTCAAGAAGAGTTTCTTTATCCGATACAATATGCATTAAATAGCCTCCTTTAAAATAAGAAATCACAAATGATGAGTATTATTAAAGTATATATTAAAAAATAGTAGTAATAATAAAGACGGTGGATATTGTTAATAACTTCTTAATAGCTTTAAAAAGAGTGCTTTAGTATGATAAAGAACTGTGAAAAAAATGTGATCATTAATCAACAAAAACAACACTATAAAAAAAACAAACAAAAAAAGCATAGTTTTACACATAAAATGACAAATAAAACACAATATAATTCACACTTCAAGTGACTTAATAAAAAAATAAAAGATTTTTGATCTCTTTTATTGTACGTTTTAAACTTTCATCATTTTGTAAATCGGAAATAATTTTTTTATGCGCATGAATAACGGTGGAATGATCTTTGCCACCGAAATTTTCTCCAATTTTCAAAAGAGAAATATCTGTTAATTCTCGACAAAGGTACATGGCGATCTGTCTGGGGACAGAAATATTTTGCGTTCTTTTTTTTGATTTAATATCATCAGTATTAATTTTAAAATAATTGGATGTTGTTAAAATAATTTTGTCTATAGATAAATTTTTAATTTTTCCGGTGGAAAAGAAATCTTTTAATGCTTCTTCAGCGAGGGAAAGAGTAATTTTTTTGTCTTCTAAAGAGCTAAAGGCAATGATACGAATAAGAGCCCCTTCAAGTTCTCTAATATTTGTTTCAATTTTTTGGGCAATAAAAAGAAGAACATCATCAGGAACAGGTATTCCTTCATGCGAACTTTTTTTACGTAAAATTGCTATTCTTGTTTCAAGGTCAGGAGGTTGAATATCTGTGATAAGACCCCATTCAAAACGAGAACGAAGTCGATCCTCCAATGTAGGAATTTCTTTTGGAGGTCTGTCGCTGGAAATAACAATTTGTTTATTATTTTCATGGAGAGCATTAAAAGTATGAAAAAATTCTTCTTGAGTTTGTTCTTTACCGGCAAGAAACTGAATATCGTCAATAAGGAGAACATCAATATTTCTGTATTTATTTCTAAAATCAACTGTTTTATTATCACGGATAGCGTTTATAAAATGATTGGTAAATTTTTCAGAAGAAAGGTAAGCTATTTTTTCACTGATATTATTAGAGATTACATAATGTCCGATAGCATGCATAAGATGAGTTTTTCCCAGTCCAACACCTCCATAAATAAATAAGGGATTGTAAGCTTTAGACGGTGATTCAGCAACAGCAAGAGAAGCAGCGTGAGCCAAACGATTGCCGCCGCCGATAACAAAACTATCAAACGTATATTTAGGATTTAACCATGTACAAATTCCGGATAAATCTTTAATGTCGGCGGGATTATCTTTTAAAAACTTTAAAGATTTATTAATATCCATTTCCTTTTTTTCTTCCAGTTCGTTTTTTTGAGGAGTTACTAAATGGACCTGTAAGGATATATCTCCTATTTTTTCCAGAACTTTGGAAATATTATTCTGATAGTGTTTATTGATCCAGTTCTTTGTAAATTCATTGGGAACTTCAATAATAAGATTATTTCCCTTAAGTGCAATAGGACGTGTTGTCTTAAGCCATGTTTCAAAACTGGGTTTACCAAGATCATTTTCCATTTCTGTAAGAAATAAACGCCAGATTTCCCCCAAACGCTCGTCCATTATAAGATTATACCT
>CAYQQF010000014.1:0-7246 GCA_964419485.1 uncultured Dethiobacter sp. | reverse complement strand
AAAAATTGTAGTTATTCACATTATACAATACTTTATCCACAAAAAATGTGGATAAGTAGGTATAATATTTGGCCTTTTCTTTTTTATGCACAATTAAATAATATCAAGAAAAAGGACAGGCTGCAATAAAGAAAAATAGATAAAATTAAGAAATTTTTTTAAGTATTTATTAAATTTCATTTATATTATATATCGGTTCAGGCTTTTATAATTTAAAAATAAAGCTATTGTTGACATCGTTTTCATTGATAAGTTATAATCAAAATCAGAGTTTTTACGTATTTTGGAAGGCATTTTAAAAAGAGAGAGGTTTAATAATGAAAAGGACATACCAACCCAAGAAAAGGAAAAGGCAAAATATTCATGGATTTAGAAAGAGAATGAGAAAACTATGCGGACGAAAAATACTTAAAAGAAGAAGAAAAAAAGAAAGATCAAGACTATCCGCTTAGGAAGGAAGCTTTTAATGAACAAGATATTAAAAGTTGGACGATTAAAAAAAAATTCTCAGTTTCAAAAAGTATATCGCCAGGGGAAATCATTGGCTACAAAAAAAATGGTTCTTTATTATAAAAAAAATGGAGATGATAAAAATAATCTTGGGATATCAATCAGCAAAAAAGTAGGAAATAGTGTAGAGAGACACAGATTAAAAAGAATTTTTAAAGAAGCATTTAGACAGATAAAAGGCGATATTAAAGAAGGTTATGATTTTGTAATTGTGGCCAGAAAAGGAACTGGTCGAATTTCATATCATGAAGCGATTTTTGAGTTATCGAAAATAATGTCCAGGGGAAAACTTATAAGATGAAAAGAATGCTTTTAATTATGTTAAAAGTTTACATCAACTTTATATCCCCTTTTTTCCCTCCACGTTGTCGCTTTTATCCTTCATGTTCCCGGTACTGTTTTGAAGCTATAGAAAAATATGGTGTTGCAGAAGGAGTATATTTTGGGATAAGACGTCTTTTGCACTGCCATCCCTTTAACCCGGGGGGCTATGATCCTGTACCAGATAAGAAAAAGTAAAAAAATAATCAAAGCGGCATGATAAAAGAGTGGTATTTTCGATTTTTAAATGGAAAAGGGGGATAAAAAATGATTCAAACTTTAGCAGGTTATATTAATATTATCCTTAGTTTTTTTTATAACCTGGCAAATAATTACGGTTTGGCAATCATCATGCTTACAGTGCTGGTTAATATCATTACTTTTCCTTTAACAAGAAAACAGCTCCAGGCCTCCCAAAAAATGCAGGAGATACAACCTGAATTAAAAAAGCTACAGGAAAAATATAAAAATGACAAAGAAAAATTAAACCAGGCCACAATGGAGTTTATGAAGAACAATAAGGTAAACCCATTGGGGGGATGCCTTCCTCTATTGGTGCAGTTTCCCATTATAATAGCTGTTTTTCAGTTACTTAGAGAGCCGGAATTGATTAGCCAAACAGTGGAAAATTTTAGCCCTTTCTTTTTATTTTGGGATTTGACAAAAGCCGATCCTTTTTATGTTTTACCGATTTTGGCTGCCGCAGCAACTTTTTTTCATCAGCGTTTGGTTTTAACAGATCCAAAGCAGAAAATGATGCTTTATATTTTTCCTGTTATGATTTTGGTAATTAGTATTAACTTTCCTGCAGGTTTACTTTTATACTGGTTTACAAATTCACTTTTTTCTGTAGGAAATCATTTTGTAATGAAACAATCAGATAAAAGCAAAAATATATCCGCATCAGAAACAAATATTTCAGAAAAAGAAACAAAAAAAACGGATACGAAAAAAAGCGAACAAAAAGTTATCGAGGGAAAAGTTAAATCTGACACAGAAAAAGATTCGAAAAAAACAGGAAGAAAGAAAAAAGAGAAAGCATCAGATAAAAACACAAAAAAGAAGACAGCAAAAAAGAAAAAGAAAGGGGCTGGAAAAAATAAATGACATCGGTGGAAGTTAGCGCTAAAACAGTTGAAGAAGCGCTTACCGAAGGTATAAAGATGCTGGGTGTAAAAAAGAATAATGTTAAAGTAGAAATTATCAATGAACCGGCACAGGGTTTTTTAAAATTACTCGGGTCCAGAACAGCAAAAATAAGGGTAAGTATTTTAAAAGAACCCGGTGTTTATATGAAGGATATTTTACAAGAAATCTTACATATTATCGGGATAAACGGGGAAGTAATTATCAGCAAAAAGGATGAAGAAAATATTTATCTGGAAATTAAGGGAGAAAAACTGGGCCTGCTTATTGGAAAACACGGCAACACACTTAATGATCTGCAGTATCTTGCCAACGTCATGTTGCACAGGCAGTTTGATTCAATTAAAAGAAGAGTAATAATTGATATTGAAAATTATCGACATAAGAGGAAGAAGACGCTGGAGCAACTGGCGCAGAATCTTGCCTTTAAAGCACTAAGAATGAAAAAGGAAATTAATTTGGAACCAATGACGCCGAACGAGCGGAGAATTATTCATCTTGCACTAAAGGGCAACAAGGATATAGTGACTTACAGCAAAGGAGAAGAACCATACAGGAAGGTTATTATATCACCTCGATAAAGAAATAAACCGCCTTGGCTCTTCAAGCCAAGGCGGTTTATTTCTTTATAAAAATACCATAAAAGATAATATTAAAATGCGGAGGGATTAGAGAAAAACAAAAATGGAGACAATTGTTGCACTTTCTACTCCACCCGGTGAGGGAGGAATTGGCATTGTACGAATGAGCGGTCCGGATTCTTTACAAATTGCCTCCAATATTTTTATTCCTGGAGGGAAAAAAGGTAAAGAATCAAACTTTGTGATCATACCGAGACGGCTTACTTATGGTCATATCATAGATGAAGACGGAAACATTATTGACGAAGTTTTAATCTGCTATATGCCTGCTCCACATACTTATACACGGGAGGATATTGTCGAGGTCAACGCTCATGGTGGAGCTCTTATATTAAAAACCATCCTGCAGCTTTTAATTAAAAAGGGTGCAAGACTTGCTGAACCTGGCGAGTTTACCAGACGTGCATACATTAATGGCCGGATAGATCTTGTTCAGGCTGAAAGTATTCTCTCGATTGTAAACGCAAAAAGTTTTCATGCCCTGAAGGCCGCTCAACAAAATTTAAAAGGTTTGCTTTCTACCCAAATAAAAGAAATTACCTGGAAAGTGAACGAAATTTTAGCGGAAATTGAAGCTGGGTTAGATTTCTATCAAGATGATCTCGAAGATGAAGTAACATCTTATGAGGTGATTATGGAAAGAGTTAAAGAGCTTATTTCTGTTATGGAACAATTACAGGAAAAAAGCCGGAAAGGCAGAATATTGCAGGACGGTTTAAAAACAGTAATTGTTGGCAGGCCTAATGTGGGCAAATCGTCACTTTATAATTATTTTCTAGGTGAAGAAAGAGCTATTGTTACCGAGATACCGGGAACAACAAGAGACTTGCTGGCCGAATATGTAAAACTAAAAGGCATACCGTTGAGAATAATTGATACGGCAGGAATTCATAAAAAGGGTGAACAGCATCCCGTAGAAAAAATCGGGATAAGATTTTCTAAAAAAGCTATCCAGGAAGCAGATTTGCTTTTATTCCTTTTGGACGCTTCGAGTGGAATTACTGAAGAAGATATCTGGATTTATAAAAATCTGCCAGATAAAAAGGATGCGTTATTATTTGTTATAAATAAAATAGATCTTGATGACAAAATCGACGTCAATGTGTTTAAAGAAATTTTTCAAAGTGACAGCTTAGTAAAACTTTCTGTAAAAACCGGAGAAGGAATAACTAAATTAGAGGAAAAAATTGAAAATTATGTTTTCTCTGGAGAAACAGGCGCGGGAGAAAGCATCTTAGTGCTTCAACTAAGACAGGGAGAATTAATTTCCAGGGCGAAACATTATTTACAAAATGCTTTTAATTCGATGGAAAATAATATGCCGCTGGATATTATTATTATTGACTTAAAAATGGTACAGGATATCCTAGCGGAATTTCTGGGAGAAAATATCCAGGAAGATCTACTTGATAATATTTTTGGCAAATTTTGTATTGGAAAATAAAGATGGGATGCATATGGAAATTGAAACGATAATTACTGAGGCAGAAACATGGGGTATAAAACTATCTATCGGGCAGGCCTGTCTGCTTCAGAAATATTTTAAATTCTTATGTTACTATAATGAACAGTTTAATCTTACCCGCCTTACAGGTGCTCAAGAAGTTCTGGAAGAACATTTTCTAGACGCTTATGCCGGTTTTTCAAATGGAATAAAAACAGCAGATGAAGAATTGTTGGACCTGGGAAGCGGTGCCGGTTTTCCCGGGTTACCCATTAAAATATTTATTCCTGAGCTAAAATTATTTCTATTGGATTCGTCGCGGAAAAAGATTTTATTTCTAAAAAGAATCGTCAAAGAACTCAATTTGGAGAATGTTAATTTCATTCATAAACGTGCTGAAGATTATGGACGAGGAGAAGGTAGAGAAAAAATAGTATGGGTTACAGCTCGCGGTTTTGCTCCTCTTAATGTAGCAGCAGAGATAGCCTTGCCTCTTCTAAAAGTAGGCGGTTATTTCTGGGCGTTTAAAGGTCCTGATTTTAAAAGGGAACTGGACGATGCAGAGGAAATTATTACAAGATGCGGAGGCGTTCTGGAGAACATTCTTCCTTATTCTTTACCTCGTGCGAAAAAAGAAAGAACGTTGCTGATTATTAAAAAAATTAATTTATCTGAGGAAAAATTTCCAAGAAAAGCAGGTATTCCTCAAAAAAGACCTTTTTTACCTAAAAGGTAATTAGAAATATCTTCATATTTATAATCCTGCGGAAGAAGGGATTATCTTCTAAATGTCGAATAATTTTCAATAAAGTAAGTTTTTTTCCCGGGAAATATTTTTGGGAAAAAAAGCGGGTAAGAGGTGAAAAAATGAAAGAACACTGGGGAAAGATATGGGGCAATAGAGATGAGAACAAAGAGAAAGAACCGGACCAAATTATAAGTATTCCTATTTCAAGTATTGTCTCAAATCCATACCAGCCCAGAAAGCATTTTGAAAAAGAAAAGATTGAAGAATTGGCCCAATCTATTAATACATATGGTTTGCTGCAACCAATTATATTAAAAAAAGGCGATGGCGGTTATCAAATTGCAGCTGGAGAAAGACGTTTTCTTGCCTGTTCATTTTTAGGATGGAAAGAGATACCTGCCATTGTTCGAGAGTACCAGGACAGCACTTTAGCCGCGGTCGCTATGATTGAAAATTTGCAAAGGGAAGATTTGGACTTTATAGAAGAGGCACAGGGTTACAGGCGTCTTATTGAAGAATTTCAATTAACACAGGAAGTTTTGGCGCAAAGGTTGGGGAAGAGTCAGTCTACTATTGCCAATAAACTTCGAATTCTCAAATTGCCGGATGAAATAATCGAGAGTTTAAAGGAAGGAAGGCTTACAGAAAGACATGCCAGATCCCTGCTAAGACTAGAATCGCTTGATAAACAAAAAGAAGCTTTAAAAATCATGATGGACCTGGAGTTAAATGTAAAAGAAGCGGATGAACTTGTTGAAAAATATGTAATGGAAGGCCGGCAGAAGAAGGCAAAAGTTAAGAGTTTAAAAAAAGTTGTCATAAGAGATATAAGAATATTTTTAAATACTATCAGGCAGGCGGTTCAAATTATTGAAAAAGCAGGGCTGGTTCCTGAAGTAGAAGAAATAGACGGGGACGGCTTCTGGGAAGTGCGCATTCGCCTGCCGAAAAGAGAGAGCAAAGTCAGTGAGGGATAATAAGGCCTTGATAGGCCTTTTTTTTATAAGATGTTTCGGGAAGGGGATAGGGCTTTCCTCAGGCTCCGCTATCTTTGCCTGGCAGGTTAGGCGACTCTTCTCCTGCCCTTTACCCGGCTTCCCGGCAAAGCAGCCTTCCATGGCTGCGTGCCGGCGTCAGACCTCCTGTCTTCCGGCCGGCTCCGGTCAGTCGTCTCGTCGAACCTGCGACGGCACATCTAAGTCGCCTTCCGGAAAGCACCCATCCCCCTTCCCGTCAGCGTTCCTGTTATATGAAAAGTGCTTTTTAGAAGATGAAAATGTGAAACGAAGACTACTGCGAGTTAGTAATTAGCGTAAGTAACAAAATAAACAATTCGATGATCTAAATTTGCCTTGTACGTTGTCACAAAGCGGTAGAAGTAGGAGGCGGGCAGCAAGCCCTGAAGATGGAGCGAGTTATTGACTGCAGCAACAATACATGGCGAGACGAGAGCGTAAGGCTGTCCCCCCCGGCAGGGAAGCCGGGGGCCGGCACCGCCCAGGACGGGCGATTTGCCGGGCAGGCAGCCGAGAGCTTGAGGCGAGCCATAGAATTGTCTGCGGTCAATTCTGAGCGCAATCACAGGGCTGCTACCCGGCGACGATGCATGTAGACGATACATGTAATAGAATAAGATACTTTATTTGGGAGACAGGAATTTAATTGTCGCCGTATTCGGGGATAGGGCTTTCCTCAGGCTCCGCTATCTTTGCCTGGCAGGTTAGGCGACTCTTCTCCTGCCCTTTACCCGGCTTCCCGGCAAAGCAGCCTTCCATGGCTGCGTGCCGGCGTCAGACCTCCTGTCTTCCGGCCGGCTCCGGTCAGTCGTCTCGTCGAACCTGCGGCGGCACATCTAAGTCGCCTTCCGGAAAGCACCCATCCCCTCTCCCCGTCAGCGGCTACGGAAGGACCGAAAAAGCGTTCTTTAGCTGTTAATTTACTAATCGGTAACGGTCGGAACATGCTGTTCGTATTGTTTTTGCTGATCTGTGTTTAAGCTGAGCTTATGACTATGGCGGTAGAAATAGTAGCCGGGCAGCAAGCCCTGAAGATGGAGCGAGTTATTGACTGCAGCAACAATTCATGGCGAGACGATAGCGTAAGGCTGTCCCCCCCGGCAGGGAAGCCGGGGGCCGGCACCGCCCAGGACGGGCGATTTGCCGGGCAGGCAGCCGAGAGCTTGAGGCGAGCCATAGAATTGTCTGCGGTCAATTCTGAGCGCAATCACAGGGCTGCTACCCGGCGACGATGCATGTAGACGATACATGTAATAGAATAAGATACTTTATTTGGGAGACAGGAATTTAATTGTCGCCGTATTCGGGGATAGGGCTTTCCTCAGGCTCCGCTATCTTTGCCTGGCAGGTTAGGCGACTCTTCTCCTGCCCTTTACCCGGCTTCCCGGCAAAGCAGCCTTCCATGGCTGCGTGCCGGCGT